>JAJECE010000010.1 GCA_022822185.1 Rhodothermales bacterium
AACAGAAACAGAATCCCCGCACATCCCCATCTAAGAAATGGATATATGCGGGGAACGGATATAAAATTCATCTACGGCAGATCAATTCATGGTCATGCCGCATAGGATCCAGTTCCACGAAACTCGCCGGAACTTCCGTCGTTGCATACAATCCACTGCACCCATCCTCCGCTACTCTCCACAACCACAGTTCTGCACTCACCATCATTGTAAACAGCATTCTGAATTCTGGCGGCTCCCTTCACTCTAGGTCAAACTCATAGCCGTAGACATACTCTTCCCACGTTGAAGACACATACAAATGATCTCCATGCAGGAGAAAATCCCTGGCCTTAATCTTCTCTGTATCGTCGAAGGTGCTGAAAATCACTTTTGCGGCGATTTCATAGTCATTCTCAGATAAATCAAGGACATCAACATAATTACCCGTAGAGTTTACAATTAGATAGTGCGGACTGAGGAACTTCATTGTTATCATGAATGCACGCGTACCCGGTTCTATTCCCCCAAGAGAACCATCGGGGTGACCAACAGCAGGCTCAAAATCACGAACCCGCTTTCCCTCGAACCGAATGGTCTTCAAATGTCTGAATTGATCATCATAGACAAAGATATACGGGAGCCCAATGTATGCCACTGCAATCCGATCCCCCTTGGGAGAAACCGTCAAGAAGTTGCCGTTTTCTCCCGACCGACCGTCCACCTCCAAAAAAGGAAGTAACTTGGCGGATTCGATCCATGAATAGGGGGGTAATTTGCTGTAAGGACAAATCAGCCAGTCAATCCCGATACATTCCAAAAATATATACTCAGGGGAAACTGAAAATTGCTGTTGACTTCCTGTAATGAAGTGGGGAAACGAGCCAACGTATTCAAATTTTTCCGTGAATATCTGTACACGTTCCGATTCTTTGACGAATATATGCGAACCGTCATAATCAATCCCCCATATGTGATTAAATTCTCCAGGAGCTTTTCCTTGGATACCAATTTTCCGACTCAAATAGCCATCATCTCCCACCGCGAAGATGTTATGTCCATACAGTTCAGAAATGTAAATACTGTCTCCAACTGAGATCATATAGGACGGACGGCCAAGAATCAACGAATCAACTGGGAAACCCAACCTAGTCGTTGCTGTCCATCTTTCCGGTTCAATGTCCGTATTGACCACAAAGTGGGGCGCAGAATCCAGTAAACTGTCAATAACCGGAGAATCTTCAAACCGAGTGAGCGTTGTTTCTCCGTTCTGACAGGCAGTCAAGGAGAATAACAGCAACAGAACCCCCGCACATCCCCATCCAAGAGATGGAAATATGCGGGGAATGGGAATGAAATTCATCTACGGCAGATCAGGTCATGGTCATGCCCCATAGGATTCAGTGCCACGAAGCTCGCCGGAACTTCCGTCGTTGCATACAACCCACTACGCCCATCCTCCGCCACTCTCCACAACCACAGTTCTGCACTCAACATCATTGTAAACAGCATTCTGAATCCTGGCCGCTCCCTTCACTCTAGGTCAAACTCATAGCCGTAGACATATTCTTCCCACGGTGAAGACACATACAAATGATCTCCATGCAGGAGAAAATCCCTGGGATTAATCTTCTCCGTATCGTCGAAGGTGCTGAAAATCACTTTTGCAGTGATTTTATAGTCATTCTCAGATAAATCAAGGACATCAACATAATTACCATTCAAATTTACAATTAGATAGTGGGAACTGAGAAACTTCATTGTAATAATGAATGCACGCGTACCCGGTTCTATTCCCCCAAGAGAGCCATCGGGGTGACCAACAGCAGGCTCAAAATCACGAACCCGCTTGCCCTCAAACCGAATGGTCCTCAAATGTCTGAATTGATCATCATAGACAAAGATATACGGGAGTCCCATGTATGCCACTGCAATTCGATCCCCCCTAGGAGAAACCGTTACGAGGTTGGCATTTTCTCCCGACCGTCCGTCTACCTCCCACACAGGAAGTAACTTGGCGGATCCGTTCCAGGAATAAGGGGGTAATTTGCTATGAGGACAAATTAGCCAATCAATCCCAATACATCCCAGAAATATATAATCAGGAGAAACCGAAAATCGATGTTGCGATCCTGTAACGAAATCGGGGAACGAGTCGACGTATTCAAATTTCTCCGTGAATATCTGTATGCGCTCTGAATCCTTGGCGAATATGTGCGAACCATCATAATCAATTCCCCATATGTGATTAAACTCTCCAGGAGCTTTTCCTTGGCCACCAATTTTCCGGCTCAAATAGCCATCATCTCCTACTGCAAAGATATTATGGCCATACGATTCAGAAATGTATATACTATCTCCAACTGAGATCATATTGCCCGGACGACCAAGAATCAACGAATCAGTCGAAAAACCCAACCTAGTCGTTGCGATCCATCTTTCCGGTTCAATATCCGTATTGACCACGAAGTGGGGCGCAGAATCCAGTAAGCTGTCAATAACCGGAGAATCTTCAAATCGAGTGAGCGTCGTTTCCCCGTTCTGACAGGCAGTCAAGGAGAATAACAGAATCCCCGCACATCCCCATCTAAGAAATGGAAATATGCGGGAAATGGGAATGAAATTCATCTACGGCAGATCAGGTCATGGTCATGCCGCGTAGAATTCAGTGCCACGAAGTTCGCCGGAACTTCCGTCGACGCACACAACCCACTACTCCCATCCTCCGCCACTCTCCACAACCACAGTTCTGCACTCACCATCATTATAAACAGTATTCTGAATCCTGGCCGCTCCCCTCACTCTAGGTCAAACTCATAGCCATATATATACTCTTTCCATGGTGAAGACACATACAAATGATCTCCATGCAGGAGAAAATCCTCGGCATTAATCTTCTCCGTATCGTCGAAGGTGGTAAAAATTATATTTGCGGCGATTTTATAGTCATTTTCAGACAAATCAAGGACATAATTATCTTCCGGGTTTACCATTAGATAACGGGAATTGAGGAACTTCATTGTGATAATGAATCCACGTGTACCCGGTTCTATTCCCGCAAGAGAGCCATCGGGGTGACCAACAGCAGGCTCAAAATCACGAACCTGCTTTCCCTCGAACCGAATGGTCTTCAAATGTCTGAATTGATCATCATGGACAAAGATATACGGGAGCCCAATGTATGCCACTGCAATTCGATCCCCCTCAGGAGAAACCGTTACGATGTTGCCGTTTTCTCCCGACCGACCGTCCACCTCCAAGACAGGAAGTAACCTGGCAGGCTCGATCCAGGAATAAGGAGGTGATTTGCTGTAAGGACAAATCAGCCAGTCAATCCCAATACATTCCAGAAATATATAATCAGGGGAAACCGAAAATCGCTGTTGAAATCCTGTATTGAATTCGGGAAATGAGCCGACGTATTCAAATTTCTCCGTGAATATTTGCATACGATCAAAATCTTTGACGAATATGTGTGAACCGTCATAATCGATCCCCATTATGTGATTAAACTCTCCAGGAGCTTTTCCCTGGAGACCAATTTTCCGGCTCAAATAGCCATCATCTCCCACCGCGAAGATATTATGGCCATACGATTCAGAAATGTAAATACTATCTCCAACTGAGATCATGTTGCCTGGACGGCCAAGAATCAACGAATCAACTGGAAAACCCAACCTAGTCGTTGCTGTCCATCTTTCCGGTTCAATGTCCGTATTGACCACGAAGTGGGGAGCAGACTCCAGTAAGCTGTCAATAACCGGAGAATCTTCAAATCTAGTAAGCACTGTTTCCTCATTCTGACAGGCAGTCAGGGAGAATAACAGAAACAGAATCCCCGCATACCCCCATCTAAGAAATAGAAATATGCGGGGAATGAGAATAAATTTCATCTACGGCAGATCATTTCATGGTCATGCCGCAAATAGTTCCCGTATAGGCCCCGGTACCAAAAGAGAGTCTAGTTCTACCGCCGCAATTAATGGACAGCACCCATCCTCCGCTATTCTCCCAAACTATAGTTCTGCACTGACCATTATCGCAATAAATCCCTCTTCCTCCTGACCGAGATTGAGATTGGACAGAAAGAACACTGCCAGCGAGAAGAAATAGGCACATACATGCCAAGCAAACTAAAAACTTCATTTTTTTGAAAATTTGTTGAAAGTAATGCGAAACTGACTGCCCCTTCTCACCAGAAAAGGAGCAATCTACAGCAAGTATACGACAATTCCTATTAATGGTTCATATCTTGCTCGACTTTTTTTTGATTCAGGCATCTATCACACGCCAAATGCCATTTTCTGTACCCGCAAACGCTCTTAGGCTGCCCCGGAAATCCATGCCCCCATTCAAAGCCCATCCGGGCAAATACTCGCCTGACCTGCCAGTCCGACCTGAACACACTGAAAACCCAAACTGGAGCGGTGCAACCTGACCGATTCCCTCCTTGCAGAATATCTTGTCAAACGATTATGGAAGAGCCCAATGCCTGACAGTTTAAGTCTTATCCCCTCCACTGTCCAGTCTGGCTGCCGACTGGCGGGAACCGAGCCGCCTGTCAGCTCCTGACCCGGCAAATCTTCGCACGCAGCCGGGCCGAAGGATGTGATCACCACTCTGGACAGATGATCGGAATCTCCTTTAACGGCGTGAATTTCATTGCTGAAAAGGCTGCCCGGCAGGGGCTCCCCGGATGCCGGGGATCGGCCCTGCTCATGCTCATGTCCGATGCCATGCTGCGCGTCTCCAAACTGGCTGGAATTCAGGCGACATTCCTAGAAGTCCATAACGGCCGCTTCACGGTCTCCGCCAGCGAGACCGATCAGGAAGGGAGGAATGTCTTATACTTCCCGGGCTCCACACCATGTGGCTGCTTCAGGCTTCGCTGATATCAACTCAGTCTCCTGAATGCGGATGCGGCCTTCTTCCGCGAAGTTCCGTCAAATGTTTGGCTTACCTCTATGCCAGTCTACCCCGACACTCAGACTGGAAACCAAACTGACTACATGCTCCTGACTTCGTCATACGGCATCCGCTCATGAGTAATCTGAAAACATGGCGGCCTATCCGGGGTTCCACGGAAACCCGATCAAGCCCTTATATGTTTCCGGACCATATCCTCCGTCAACTCCCTGCCATACGTGTATCCCCCTTCAGACCGCGGAATCAAATCTCTTTGACCATTTACCCCCATCCGGTTGATCATATCAAGTAAAGACAAAAGCGAAGTCAAAATATATTCGTTCCGAAGATACATGCGCGAAAGGCATGGGGACGTATACGAAGGTTCCATACAAGTGGTGGGGACGATCAGAACCACAAAGACCGGATCACCGAGCGGGCACCTCAGCAGCCAATGCACACCCCACCAGTCTGCCGCAGAAGCGCAAACCGTATAGGGGGGCGCTGAATGATCAGATTCGTCAGTTTTGGGAGCAATTGCAGAACACACTGCACAAGTTATAAAAACCGGACGGGAGTCGACGATGAGCAGGGACCGCGCAAAAAGATGGGCAGATCGTGACCAACTGGGAAAAGATGCCTCGTGGAACATATTCCTGAAAATACGCCCCCCGGCGGCACAGGACATCCGGGCCGCCGACATCCGGTGCAAACCGCTCCAGAGTTTGATAAACGCACACGTTGCACAATCACACGGGTATGCAGAGACGAGAGCATAAACCGGGATGCGGTAGACATGGGGAAGCACTCATTGCACCTCGCCTGAAAAGATCTCCCAAATACTCCATCACACCCTGCACGACCAACCCTAAAGCCTCAACAACAACCTCATATGTAACCGGGATTTGTGTATATTAACGAAATCTTCACAATTTCATCTTCATCGGAATCCAACTCTTAATTGACTCCAGTCACATGATTAGTCGTAATCGTCTCTTTTATGGCAGCTGTCTTGCCCTGCTGACGACAGCATTTGCCTTCACCGTCATCTCCGGCATCGCCTTCTCGGTCAAATCAGAATTTGTTCTCACCAACGCACAACTCGGGGTATTCACCGGGGTATTCTTTATCGGGTTTACTATCAGTCAGGCCATTTTTTCTCCGCTCTGCGATATCATCGGAATGCGATGGATCGTGCGGGGTGCATTTGTAACGCATGTAGCAGGAGCTGTTCTGATCATGACTGCACAGGGCTATGTACCTGCTGTCGCGGGTTCCCTGTGTGCCGGACTTGGTGCAGGTCTCGTTGAAGCCGGATGTAACCCGCTGGTCGCCGCGCTCTACCCGGATAATAAAACATCCAGGCTGAACCACTTTCACATGTGGTTCCCCTACGGGAATCTGATCGCTGCCATCCTTCTGACCCTGGTCTTTGCAAATCTTGGAGGTGGCTGGCGTGCACAGCCGCTGCTGATTCTGGTTCCTGCATTGGGATATGGGCTGATGATGTTTACGGCCCCTTTCCCGCAGACAGAAGGGGTTCAGGCAGGAGTCTCGGTAGGGGAGTCATTCAAGGCCCTCTTTGCTCCCATCATGCTCATCATGTTACCGATGATGCTGCTTACCGCCTCAATGGAGCTGCCTCCATCGAGCTGGGTTCCCCCGGTACTCCAGGCAGGCGGGATCAATGGACTCCTCGTCTTTGGCTTCGTATTTGGGATCATGGGGACGCTCCGCCTCCTTGCAGGGCCGGTCGTCCGGGTTCTTACACCAACCGGGATCCTGTTCGGGGGTGCGGTCCTCGCCACACTGGGGCTCTATCTGTTCAGTATGGCAGAGTCTACCTTGATGGCATTTCTGACGGCGGCGATCTGGGCCATCGGGATTGCTTATTTCTGGCCCACCATGCTGGGCTATGTATCGGAACGAAACCCGAAGAGCGGAGCCCTGGGGCTTGGCGTGATGGGGGCCGTCGGCATGCTGGCTTCCTTCTTTGTCACCCCCTGGTTAGGAGGGGTCGCCGATGATCGCGGCCACGACACCCTGGACCATGCGGTGGTTGTCGAGATCTTTGAAGATGTGAATCTCCAGTTCCCGGGTGTGGCCGAAACTGCCGGCAGTCAGGCCGAAGATATTATGGCGGTTAATATGACCGTACAGGAGGTGCTGAACCAGCGGGATACGGAGGGGAATCTGCCGCGTGGAAGCACCATGCAGGCACTTCGGGCCATCGGTGGATCCGGGGTTGAACTGGAGGTCGTAGAGCGGGCGCAGGCAGAATTGAACCCCGCAGACAATGCAGGCGGGCGACGCTCGTTCCGCACACTCGCTCCCTTTGGGTTTATCCTGATCGTAGTATTTGGGCTTCTCCTGATACGGGATCTCCGGGCCGGTGGCTATCGGGCAGAAAAACTCGGCAGTCAGGACGAATAGGAATTTTCGGTGACCCTAATCCGCTGGCGGGATCATGGCATCCCGAAGCACCTCCGCCGGATGCAGCACACGCTCAATGTCATAGTGCTGCAACTGGTGGCGGCAACTGGTCCCGGGTGCAACAATCAGCGCATCTCTGCCGGCACTGCGCATCTCCGGAACAAGACGGCGCTCCGCCATCTTTCTGGAGATTGCGTAGTGTTCTTTCTCGTAGCCAAATGCACCTGCCATGCCACAGCAGCTGGAGTCCACCTCACGTACATGGTAATTTTCAGGTAACGCCAGAATCTTCCGTGTCGGCTCCGTTCCCACAAGCGCACGCTGATGGCAGTGCCCATGGAGCATCACCTCTTTGGCTGCGCTTGTAAAGGTCATAGGTAACTGCCCTTCCTCCGCAAGGCGGGCAATAAATTCTTCAAACAGTACCGCTTGCCGGGCAACCACCTGTGCGTCCTCACTCTCTGGCAGCAGGTACAGATACTCGTCACGCATCGACAGCAGACAACTTGGTTCCAGACCAATAATGGGCAGCCCCCGCTCTGCGTACGGAAGCAGCCGGGCAACCGTATCCTTTGCAGCCGCACGCGCCTTCCGGACCATCCCCTTCGAAATCAACGGCCGCCCACAGCAGCGGTGCCCCGGCAGGAGCACCTCAAAGCCGGCAGTTTCCAGCACCTCAACGGCGGCAATCGCGACATGCGGATCGTTAAAGGTATTGAAGGTGTCGTGAAACAGTACCACCTGCGGCCTCGGCCGCCCGTCAAATGCATGCCTTTTGAACCATGCTGTGAAGGGCTGCCGCGCAAAGGTCGGCATCTTGCGCTGCATGGTTATCCCCAATGCACGATCCAGTACAAAACGTACGGGAGAACTCCCCAATACCCCGTTGAACACAGGCGCGAGGAACCCGCTGGCCAGGCGGCTGACTCTGGCAATATCCGCAAACATGCGTGTACGCATCGGAATGCCATGCCGCTTATGATACTGTGCCAGAAACTCAAATTTAATCTTCGCCATGTCCACCGATGACGGACACTCGGACTTGCATGCCTTGCACTCAACACACAGATCCATCACCTCATACATCCGCTTACTGGTCAGTTCTTCCCGGGGCAGTACGCCGGACAGGGCCGCCCGCAGAGCATTGGCGCGGCCCCGGGTGGTATGCTCTTCCTCATGCGTTGCCATGAAACTCGGACACATCACGCCGGAAATCTCCTTCCGGCAGATACCCGCCCCATTGCACATCTCCACCGCACGATCAAACCCGTGTTCCGCACTGAAATCAAGATTCAGTTCCAGAGGAACCACCTCGTAGTCGGATCCGTAACGCAAATTCTCTGTCCCGGCACATGCATCCACCACCACGCCCGGATTCAGGATTCCCTCGGGATCCCACAGCGACTTAACCCTCTGGTACAATTGATACAGGTCTGGTCCAAAGAATCGCTCATTCATCCAGCTCCGTGCCCGCCCGTCTCCGTGTTCACTGGAAAGCGCACCTCCATACCCCTGTAATAACTCAACTGCAAAGTCGAGAATTTCGGGGATCTTGGCAATTTCCGATGCATCTTTTGTGTTCAGCAGTGGACGGATATGAACACAGCCCGCACTGGCATGTGCATAATAGGCGACCCGGGTATTGCGTGCTTCACAGAACTCGCCGATCTTCCCCACATACGATGCCAGGTGCTCGGTGGGAACTGCTGCATCCTCGATAAACGGGATGGGCTTATGATCCCCTTTGATACTCATCAACAGCCCCAGGCCTGCTTTCCGAACGGCCCACACATTCTGCTGCCGTCCAGATTCCAGCACCGGCAGGACGCAATCCCGATATCCCTCTCTGGCAAGCACCGTGCACAGGTATTCAATTTTGGATCGGAGTTCACTTTCTCCACTCCCATAGAACTCCGTAATCAGAATACAATCGGGATCCCCCTCAATGAAGGTTGGTAGGAGCCGCGCATATTCGGGGACATCCTTGCACAAGCGTAATCCCAGATTATCCAGCAGTTCAATTGCGCTGGGGTTTGCCTCCAGGATGGCGGGAATTTGCTGGAGCGCCTCCGCGGTGGACCTGCAATGGACGATCGCCAGACCCCGAGCCTCCGGAATGGGGACCAGGTTCAGTGTTACATCCTGAATTACGGCCAGAGTGCCCTCCGCACCGCATACCAGCTTGGCCAGATTAAACCGCTCATCCTGAGGCATCCTGAAGGACGGTCCACTTCCAACCAACCGGTCAAGATTGTATCCCCCGCAGCGCCGCCAGTGGCGGGGTGTTCCCTCCGTAATCGTTTTGCGGTGCTCCGGCGACCGGGTCAACTCCATGATTCCCCGATAGAGTTCCCCTTCCGCCCCGCTTCTTTCCGCCTTTTTTGGGAGTTCATCTTCCTCTAACGGGCCAAAGACTGCCTGCGAGCCGTCACTGAGTACGACCTTCATCCCCAGAACATGATCGGCAGTCATACCATAACAGATCGAATGGCTTCCGGTGGCGTTATTACTGACAATCCCCCCCAAAGCAGAACGGTTGCTGCTGGCCGGATCCGGCCCAAACTGCAGGCCGGTGTGTGCGATCCTGTGATTCAGTTCGTCCAGTACAAGCCCTGGCTCGGCCCGCACCCACCCTTCGGCCTCGTTCACATCCAGGATCCGGTTCAAGTGGCGCGTAAAATCTATCACGACTGCCTCGGCAACCGCCTGCCCGGCCAGGCTGCTGCCCCCGGTCCGAGGAAGAATCGGGACACCAAATTTCGCCGCAAACGTCACCGCCGCGTGCACATCATCTCTTGAGGCTGGGAAAAAGACACCATGCGGCATCACGCTGTAAATACTGGCATCCGTACTGTAGAGGACACGACTGTATTCGTCCGTCCTGACCTCTCCCTGACTCTCTCTTTTGAGTGCGCGCAAAAAATCTGTCAGCGCCAGATCGGTATTTTGCATGAACCGTTAGGACCGGGAATTCGGGGTATATGAATTTGCGTTCACCCAGTTGTATGGTGCACATCCTGATACGCTTGTCTCTGCGGCGATGCCCGGACCGGCAGCTGGCGTAAGCCTGTCTACGGCGGTGGCACGTTTCTGGCACTGCCACGCGGCACAGGCACGAATCCGCAGAAAGGGGGGAATAACTAGTGAATTCATTGGGAGGGTTTCTCGTTTTGCTCATCAAAGAGCGTCGGCATTGCACCGGGAATTTTTCGCTTGAAGTGCGTATAGGCCCGTTTCGTTGCGATCCGTCCCCGGGAGGTGCGCTGCATGTACCCTTCCTGAATCAGGTAGGGTTCGTACACTTCTTCAATCGTTCCTGCTTCTTCGCCCACCGAGACCGCCAAAGTGGAGAGTCCGGCAGGGCCCCCGTCAAATTTATCAATCAGGCTCAGAAGAATACGCGTATCCATATCGTCTAGTCCTTCGGTGTCCACATCCAGAGCCGTCAGTGCCCGGTCTGCGGTTTTGAGACTTATACAACCATCTCCCTCCACCTGTGCAAAATCCCTTGCACGGCGCAGGAGGCGATTTGCGATGCGCGGGGTCCCCCGACTGCGGCGGGCGATTTCCCATGCCCCCTCTTGTTCAATGGAAACGTCAAGAATGTTCGCGGAACGGGTCAGAATGGCTTGAAGCAGTTCTGCACTGTAGTAGTCATATCGAAAATCAATCCCGAACCGGCTGCGCAGGGGGGCGGTCAATAACCCTTTTCGGGTGGTTGCTCCGACCATCGTAAACCTGGGGAGTGGAATCTTTACGCTTCGTGCATTTGGTCCGCTGTCAATCACAATATCAATATAGTAATCTTCCATCGCCGAATAGAGGTACTCTTCGACTAGCGGGGAGAGCCGGTGCATTTCATCAATGAACAGAACATCGCCTTCCTGGAGTTTGGTCAGGATCCCTGCCAGATCTGCCGGCTTATCCATGACGGGGCCGGATGTGGTGGTGATGGTGGCCCCCATTTCTTCTGCAATAATATGCCCTAGTGTGGTGTTATGATTGCAGAATCCGTTTCCGATAAATGAGTGCGAACCTGGGACAACAAAATCAAAGGTTTCTGCCTCGGAGTGCACCCTGCCTGTGACCACCGCCCAATCAAATTCCCCTGTCGCTTTGGGTTTTTCAGCATGAAAACCTTCCAGGGCAGCCAGATCTCTGCCGGTGAGTCCGAGGCCCGCTGAATCCGCAGATTGGCGCTCCGGGCACACTAAAACTCCATCCCCGACCTGTATGGAAGCGAGGGGGCGCCAGGCCAGTGTACCCTGCTTTTCTGCCAATAGCGGATGTCTTGGCGTGCCTTCAATGGATTGTCCGCGATTCGTAGAGAGGCGGATCGTCGGCCCGCGCCCGCTCGCGTACACATGCGAGGTACGCTCTGCGCCCCCTGCCCCGATCACGGTCACCGCATGGGTTCTGGTTTGACCGGGTTGCAGGTTATCTGGAATCAGGCATCCCATCGGCACTCTGCCCTCGGGGGTCTCAATGGAGGTGTCTGCGGTCACACACTTGCCCAGCCCCGGCGGGCCGGACAAGAGAACATGATCCAGTGCCTCTCCGCGCTCTAGCGCCGCCCGCATGAAGATGCTCAGGTTCCCTTTGATTTTATCCTGCCCGATAAAATCTTTCAGCTTCTGCGGACGCAGTCGCTTCTCAAAGTCCTCATCATGCATTTTAGGTGCAACCGTGCCTGTACGCTCAGTCATCGGTATATCGACGGCAAATTGTGTATTGCATAAATTGTCAGAATATCCTCTGTGCACTGCAAACCCCTTAGCCACCTGCTACGTTTCAAGTGCAGATTGCGACTAAACATAAGGATAGATTTTCAAACCATGCTGAATCTGAGTCAGGAATTAAGGCTGCAGCAGAAGCTGTCTCCTCAGCAGATCCAGTATATCAAGTTATTGCAGTTACCGACCCTTGCTTTAGAGCAGCGCATTCAGCAGGAACTTGAGATGAATCCTCTTCTAGAGGATAGTCCCCAGGATGAACCCATATCGGGATCGGAAGAAGAGCCGCTGGAAAACAGCAACGATGAAGAATTTGATCTGGAAGACCTGCTTCCGGATGTAGATGACCTGTATGGCTACAAGGCACGCGTAGACGATCATCAGGAAGACCGGGAGATGCCGATCACGGCGGCAGAATCCATGACGGATTACCTGCGCAGCCAGAAAGGATTTTTGAGATTCAACCGGCGGGACACTCTGATTGCCGAACAAATCATCGGATCCATTGACGAGGACGGCTACCTGAGGCGGGAACTTGCCTCTATCGTGGATGACATCACCTTCAATTACCGGGAAGAACTCTCGGAAGAGGATGTTCTGAATGTATTGCGCTGTATTCAGCGGCTTGACCCGCCTGGCATTGCAGCACGCAATGTGCAGGAATGTCTGCTGATCCAACTGGAACTGATGTCCGAGGATACCCTTGGGCGTACGGTGGCGATCCAGATGATCACCAAACTGTTCCCGGCTTTTTCCCGAAGACAATATGGACGAATCAAAGAGCGCCTGAACATTGACGATGCAAGTCTCAAATCTTCGATAGACCTGATCCAGTCCTGCAATCCGAAGCCGGGTGAGGGGGCAATCACTCCTCAGGAAAACTATGTGATCCCTGATTTTCTGGTTCGCAAAGCAGACCAGACCTTTGTGATTCAGCTCAATTCGGGGAATTTTCCAACCCTCTCGGTTTCCAAGCCTTACCGGCAGATGATGGAGCAGATGGTTGCGGAGAAGAAGTCAAATCCCGCAAAATCGTCGGATGCTCAGACCAAACAATTCCTTCGTTCCAAACTGGAGTCAGCCAAATGGTTTATCGATGCCGTACAGCAGCGCCGCAAGACCATGCTCTCGGTCATGCGGGAGATTGTCTCCTTCCAGGAGGCCTTCTTCGCGTACGGGGAGGGGCATTTGCGTCCGCTGATCCTCAAGGACATTGCAACGCGGATCAACATGGACATTTCCACGATCAGCCGAGTGGTGAGCGGCAAATATGTTCAGTGTGATTTTGGGGTGTATGAACTCAAGTATTTTTTCTCGGAGGGCGTTGCCACGGATGCTGGCATCAGCGTCTCCAACAAAGAGGTCAAGTCCATCATTGCGGGGATGATTGAGCAGGAGAACAAGACCCGCCCCCTGACGGATCAGGAACTCACGGCGAGTTTGAAGGAACAGGGCTATCACATTGCACGCCGGACGGTTTCCAAGTACCGGATGCAGTTGGGGATGCCGGTTGCCCGCCTCCGCAGGGAGATTGTTTTAGACTGAGTACGAATGGGTATCCTGCTTTCTTTTTTCGGGAAGAACGGTATACCCGTGAGGCTTCATGCCATACTGAGAGATCAGAAAAGCGGTGGGGCCTGCGGCTCGAAGTAAAGATCCAATTCTGACTTCGGTGTCTCTCTCTCCCACTTTGTCTTGAAGTTAAGTTTCTTAATAAAATCAATTGTGCTCATTCACTTGACATCCAACTGATCACAGATATCGGGAACCTTGCGATTCGCTCCCTCTTTTGAGGGTTGAGAAACCTCATGGGTAACCACAATACGGCATTCTGGATATTCCAGTGCTGATGCAATAAGAAACGGATCAGCACCAACCTTCTTTATATCCATTTCGGTGAGGTTTTCCCCGTACGCCTCAGACATCACCTTCCGAACGAGTTCCAGGCTTTCCTTTTTTATAAGAACTAGGCTCTCCTTGCTACTTTTGATCCATTTGTCGAATTTCTTGTTTTCCGGCCGAATTTCGGGATATACGGAAAGATGTATTTTACAAACATCCTTTCTGGACTGAAAATACAGCCATTCCCAAAATTCCGGCACACGATCATATCCATAGTAACTGTCGTGAACACTGATCACAGAACTGGAATCAAGAAGATACACCGACTGAACCATCAATTCATATCATTTAAGATTCCAACAGTCTAGAAACCTGACCGGGTTTAGCTGCCAAGATGATCGCCGCCTTGGAGACCGTAAGATTTTCCAGTTGTATCATCTGCTTGACGAACTGAAGCAGCCCATTACCCAATTCACTACGCCGAACACGATAAAAACTGGGACCTCCGGATTTTTCATCCTTCTGTGCTTCTTTCTTCCGATTCTGAGATCTCTCCCACTCTTTTGCGTAAAATTGATCCAGTTGTAGAGATACCGCATGCGTAATCACCCGTTCCTGATGCAGCCTTGTTGCCACCATCCTGTGACTGAGATTTCGTTTTTTCGCTACTCGGGATATGACATCCTTGAGTTCCGAGAGATCTACGTTCCAGTCGATCTGTCCTTCCCTGATCAATGCTGCGGGGAACAGCCACTGTCCCGCCACACGATTACAGAATTTTTCGATTGGATTTATCGATTGGAGATCACTATCACTGATGCCTGTTTGATCAAGCAGCAGATGGACAATTTCGTGTAGTACAGAAAATGACATCGCAGATATGGAATCTTCTTTATTGATCACCATAAAGGGAGCAATGTCATCTGCGATCACAAATGCTCTAAACAAATTGGAGGACAACTTATTGTGACCGCCCCCTGGATTCCCCTTTAGAACAACGAATATACCGGACTCCTCACACGAGGATCGAAGCAGTCTGAACGCAGATGGTGAATCAGATTGTCCGTAGTACTTGTCTCTGGTACACCGATCTCCTAGCACCATGCCCAGTCCGTCTAATGCATCCCGAACCAGACGCTCTTTCTGCCCCTGTGTCATGTTCTGAAGTTCCGCCCCCATGATTTCTGGTTCTTTCGGCAGATCCCATTTTCGTCTCAACCAACCTACAAACGGAAGTGAAGTACACTCTTCCTCCGACTCCAAAATATCCCTGATCATTCCCTGACTGGCCTTTGCGTATCGCAGCAGTGCCGCAATCAGAGCCTTATCTTTGGGCTCGATTTGTTCAGACAGTCCACGGAAATCAGCACCGTAGTCTGATTCAACCGGAATATCCTCCAAATAGAACGTCAATAATGGGCGCCTATATTTGTCGGCCATTTTGAGAAGCATTGGATGTGACGGGGCTTTCTCCCCCTTCTCAATTTTCTTTAGGCTCTTCTCCGCCACACTGATCTTAGTTGCCGCTTCCTGTAGTGTCAATCCCGCAGTTTCACGTGCCCAAATCAGGATTTTGGGATTCACATGTATCATCGACGATGTGGGTTCTGTTGCTTTTTCCTACGGATTAGATCAGGATAAGTGCCTGCCGGAATGGTAACGGGGATGGTCCAACTGACCAAAAACACATCCAGTGAGAGTCGGTCACAGTAGAACTGTGATTGCGTGGACCAAATTAGCACAAGGTAGCGATCTTGATTTACAACCCGAATATAGCAACTGCCTGGAAGAACCGTTTGGATACCGGGAAAAAAGAATGGATCGGGCTATTACACTGTGTCCGGCAACCAACCCGCGCAGCATTGCAGCACCTGATTACAGGAATGCCTGGTCACCGAGACAGAAAAGTGCCTTACACTATAATGAAAGTGAGTATTTCGCCAATTAGACGATCATCCAACGTATGTGCCGGTTACCTCGTTCTGTGGAACTACAAACATCCCCATGTGCGCACTCTGTACGTCAATTTGGACGATGACGTTTGATTCTGGCGTGATATAAGCCTCGGTGGCTGTTTCGCAAACCTCCTTTGGCTGCATCTTCCCGTTTACCCGTTTCCTCCAGAAGGCAAAAAATTCCCGTTAATTTACGGATACCGGCCCTTTGATCAGACCTTCCTCAAAGAGTTCAGTGTTTCAGTCAGGCTTTCGGGATCTCTTGCATATGCATCCGGGAATCCCATATAGGCATCCCCTCAAAAACCTGTATGGGCCGATCAAATCTGCGGGGAATTGCCCCAGTTACAGTATATTTGTCGTTCTTGGCACCGTGCAAGTATGTTACAGCAGGGAGACGTTCTCAGTCGGTACGAAATCCACTCCGTGATCGGTCAGGGAGGGTTTGGGGTTGTATACAAAGGAGAACACCGGGAATTGGGGATTGGGGATTGAGGTTGCGATCAAGGAGTACTTCCCCTCCGAATTATGTGTCCGCCAGAGCGGAACGGTTCAGCCGACCAGAGGGGAATTTCAGGTGCCATTTGAGGAGGGACTGGAGCGTTTCCTCAAAGAGGCAAAGCAGTTGGAGAAATTCCGTGACTACCCAAATATCGTAACCTGCCGGGATTTATTTCGCGCCAATGGCACCGCCTACACGATCATGGAATATGTGCAGGGATTGCCGCTCTCCACACTTCTGGAACGGCGTGAATCCAGTGGAGAACCCTTGGCGGAGCAGGAACTGTTGGATTTAATTCTGCCTCTATTGTCTGGACTGCAAACCGTGCATGACGCAGGAGTCTGTCATCGGGATATTAAGCCTTCCAATATTTGAGTTCGCCGGGATGACAGTACGCCCATCCTGATTGATTTTGGGGCAGCGAAGCAGGAGATCAGCAGGCACACCAAATCACTGGCTCCCTACACGGATGGCTATGCTGCGATGGAGCAGGTCGGTGACGGGAAGATCGGCCCCTGGACCGATATTTACGGATTGGGCGCAGTGATGTGGAGAGTGGTCGCTGGCGGGAACCCTCCGTTTTCGCCGCTAAATCCAACAACCGTCCAGAAGCGAGCCTATGCGATCATGCAGGGACAAGCCGATCCCCTGCCCACGGCGACAGAGATTGGTCAGAGACGATTCTCAGCCGAAATACTTCATGCAATAGATCACTGTCTCGTCATTAATGAGAATAAGCGAACCCAAAGTTGTGCAGAACTTTTGGGGGAGTTGAAACCGTCGGTTTCTGTTGCCGAAGAAAAGAAAGATCAGGCCAGTTTATTGGGAAATACAGATGAACTTCCCTCTGAATCCCCAGACGTACCGATCCAGGATGAAGTCCTCAATCCCGATTCTGCGAAGAAATCCAGTAGACAGGGGCTCAAAATTTCAATTGCTTTAATATCCGGAGCAGTCATTTTATTGGCGGTAATCGGCTATTTCTGGCAAAACCAAACATCTCGCACAATACAAGAGGAGCATCGCCTCACTGGACACACAGATGGGGTTAGGTCTGTGGCTTTCTCGCCAGATGGTTCTCAGCTGGCCTCTGGATCATGGGACAAAACCATTCGGCTGTGGAATGTGGATACCGGCGAAGAAACGCACCGACTCACTGGACATACATCTGCAGTTTTATCTGTGGCTTTCTCACCAGATGGCTCTCATTTGGCCTCTGGATCAGAAGACGGAATAATTCGGCTGCGGGATGTAGATACCGGCGTAGAACTTCACCGCTTCACTGGACATACGGATGCTGTCTGGTCTGTGACTTTCTCTCCAGATGGAAAACGAATTGCTTTTGTAGCAGCAGATAGTACCATCCGAATATGGAAATAGAAGGATTTCGGCACTCCTGCTCCCTACCGCCAACACTGTCCCCCTATTATCTGCACACATCCACTGCTCAATTCTAACTCACAGCGAAATCCCGCCTATATGCCATGGTATCTGGCTTATAGATTCTCGACTGTAGATTCTGAGTGGCGCAATCCCAAAATTTTGAATTAAATACTTTTTGACTTTATCCACAGGTTGTCCGGCGCATCAAGCCTGCAACATTCCCGCAACAGCAATTTTTCTTCCATTGAATTGCGTGTACGGGCCTCTATGCGTGTAATTGAGGCGTAAGCAGCACGGAAATGTAACTTTGGCCCGGTTTTTGCCGTAACGTTACGAAGCAGAGTTTGAAGCACTTGAGCCCCGCTCAATTTAGACGCGCTGCAAAACAAAAAAGACGAAACAATGAAACATACCAACCCACTTGGAAGGCTGTTCGCACGGTATCTGGCCGGCCAGATTGAAGAATCTGTATGGAAGCGTTTTCTCTCAGCGCTGGAATCGTTTGAATCTAATCCGTCAGAGCGCTCGGCCCTGATTGCGTTCTTTGACGATGTCCTCGTCGGCAGTGGAGACCGCACAAGCCTGCAACTTAACCGCTTACTTGCGGAAGCGGTTAAAGCCTAGCGTCTGTTGACGATTTAAGGATCATTCGGAGGATCCGTGTTGGATTCCCGTGAGGCCAGTATCTTATGATCTGGCCTTTTATTTATATATTTCCCGGGAATTGCATACTCCTGTGCGTTCGGTTGAACCCGTACAGACACACATAAACGTTTTGCAGGCCGCGAATCCTTAAATAATTCGACCCAATCAGCACCGATATATGAAACGATTTGAAGATCTTTTCCAGGAGTTAAAGGATAAGGTAGACCGGCAGGACCCGGATTCCGGCACCGTACGGGCAGTACGGGCAGGCTCCCACGAGATTGGAAAAAAAATTCTGGAAGAGGCCGGCGAGGTCTGGATGGCCGCCAACCACGAAACCCCGGAACGCACCGCAGAAGAAATCTCGCAACTGATCTATCATATTCAGGTCATGATGATCGCCCGTGACCTGTCCCTGGAAGATATTTATCGTCACCTCTAAGCTCCCTGTCCAATGTTACAGATTGCACTCCCCAATAAGGGAGCACTAGCCGCGGATGCAGTCGAACTGATTCGGTCTGCCGGCTATAAGTGTCAGCGTTCCGGCCGTGAGTTACGTGTCCGGGATACCGAGAATCAAGTCCTGTTTTATTTCCTGCGCCCGCGTGATATTGCGACCTATGTGAGTAACGGGGTCCTTGATCTAGGGATTATCGGCCGGGATTTTCTGATTGAGCAGCAGGCGGGTCTGGAAGAAATTCTCCCGCTCAACTTCGGTGCGGCGCGGCTCTGCTACGCAGGCTTGCGTGACCGTAATCTTACCCCGGATCAGTTTAACGGGCTCCGCATTGCGACCTCATTCAGTCACCTGGTCTCGGCGGATCTGGCCAAAAAAAACATCCAGGCCGAGATCGTCCCCCTTGACGGAGCCGTTGAGGTCTCCATTCAATTAGGGGTTGCAGATCTTATTGCAGATCTCGTCCAGACCGGGCGTACGCTGGAGGACGCGGGGCTAGCGATCATTGATGAGCCGATTCTACACACCGAGGCGGTATTGACCGGCCGGCCGGGAATTGTTAAAACTGGATCTGCCGCAGACCTGTTTGTGCGACGTATTCAGGGAATCCTTCTGGCCCGAACCTATGTGATGATTGAGTACGGATGCCCCCGGTCCGCCCTTGAACATGTCTGTAAAATCACTCCCGGCATTGAATCACCAACGATTGCACCCCTAAGCAAAACGGGCTGGATTGCCGTAAAAGCACTAGCTAAGCGTGAAGATGCCAACCAGATCATGGACGATCTGGAACGGCTTGGTGCAACGGGAATTGTAATTACTGATATCCGTACCTGCAGAATCTAGTATCGTGACTCGCTTTCTTTCCAGACTGATCATGCTGACCCTGATTGGCTGCGCTGCAATCTCATGCAACCAATCCATTACATTGGAGCAGCAAATAGAAGCAGTAATCAGCGAATACCCCGGTGCCACCGTTGCCGTGTCCATTCGGGATGCAAGCACACAGACCACGCTGGACCTCCTCCCTGACCGCTCTTTTCACGCCGCCAGCACCATGAAGGTGCCTGTGCAGATTGAAGCATGGCGCCGCGTTCGGGATACTGATCTCTCCATGGATTCAACTCTTGAGGTAAAAAACTCTTTTCGCTCCATTGTAGATGGAACACGCTACAGCATTGAGGATGATTCGGATGATGCGATCTACAAGCGGCTGGGAGAGCGCATGACGATCTCCGAGTTGATCTACCAGATGATCACTGTATCGTCCAATCTGGCGACGAACCTTCTGATTGATTTTCTGGGGGCAGAATCCGTTCAGCAGACGGTTGATTCTCTGGGTGCCCCCCAGATGAAGGTGCTTCGGGGAGTGGAGGATATCAAAGCGTTTGAACGTAACCTCAGCAACACAACGACCGCCCCTGCTTTGGCAGCCCTACTGGAAGCTGTCCGAAAGGGGCAGGCCGTTGGACCTGCCGCGGACAGCAGTATGGTTGCAGTACTGCTGGAGCAGGCATTCAATGAAATGATTCCTGCCGGACTCCCGTCCGATGTGCGGGTGGCCCACAAGACTGGACAAATTACACGGATCCATCACGATGCGGCAATCATCTATCCGCCAAACGCTCCGCCATATGTCGTGGTGATCCTGATTGAGGGCTTAGATGACGATTCCGAATCCGCTGCACTCGGGGCAGCCATCACACGCACCGTACACGCTGCACTGCGAGAGCAACCATAGCAAAGTCTCACCATCTCCACCTGAACAAACCTGTGCAAAACCATGTCATCGGCAACTGGCAGCCGGATGACGCTACAGGGAATACGTAACGGTCAGGTAGAGATCACGGCCCAGACTGGGGAGATTCCCATAACTAAGGTGTTTGTGATAGTACACATCAAATATATTGTTGACTCCTGCACTGATCTCCATGTGTCTAGACACCGCACCGGAACCGGGTTGCATCCTTCCGCGAACATTCACAACAAAATAACCGTCGGTTACATCTTCGTCTGCCAGTTTTTGAGCCACCCGGTTCTGGGGCATCGCCATACGGATCTCCAGTTCACTGGACCACCGATCACGCATAACACGAAGACTAGATCCGCCACTAAGTGGAGGGATTAGATACATGGGCTCGTCTAGTTCAAGGTTCTGCCCGCGTGTATAGGAGGCGGTGGCCGTCCACTCAAACCATTTCCTGAAATCTATGACCGCACTCAGTTCTCCGCCCAGAAGCAGCACCGCCGATGCATTCTGATAAGTTCTGAACCTCAGTGTCATATTGCCTGACAGGCTTCCATCATTTTCGCCAGCGATGTAGTGCTGAATGTAATTCCCGAAGACGCTGGCCCGGAGCGCCAAACGGGAGGTCCACCGCTCAAATCCCAATTCAGCCTGCGTACTTCTCTCCGGTTTCAATGCAGGGTTGCCGGTATAGAAATACCCGTCAACATAATTGTAGACATAGTGTCCATAATTTTCTACATGGGTAGGGAGGCGGCCGACATTGGCCAATGAAAGTCGCAGCAGATTTTCGGATCCAATGGATCTGGTGAGGCTGAAACTTGCCCCTGCAAGGGTATATGACCGTGCAAGTGTACTGATATTCCAGCGCCCCTGCAGTACAGCTACCGCTTCATCACGTAACACATCACGAGGGGAATGATCCAGACGTACCCCTATGCGTGCAGTCAAACCCGGTCGCAGCCGTGAAGTGAGATCCAGGGCAATTGCTCCATGGCGCACACGGACATCTCCCAGATTCAGCAGATACATGTCCGGGATATTCTCAAATACGCTGAACATCCACATATCCCCAAAGCTTTTGGTCTGGTAGGCATCCAGTGTAACCTTTAACCGGTGTACTCCATGTGCCAGTTCCAGTGTACTCAATCCACCGGTCGTTCTCGTCTTTCCGAACATTGGCATGTGCATGGCACGCATGACCGGGCGCTCCCAGACATTCCGATCAAAATCACTCATCCAGTGATCTACCCGGTTAGTGTAGAGCTTGGTCTCCCACCTTGAGATCCAATGCAGCCCGGGAGTCCAGACGTAGGTTAAACTATAGATTTTGGCTTTTGCCAGCGCGGCATCCATTAACAGAACAGGATAGCCCACCTCCCATGCATTGTCTCCCAGGAAAGATGCGGTGAATTCATGCTGCCGGCCAACCCGCTGAGATAGATCTAATTTGTAATTGTTCTTTTTGAAACCGGAACCCGGAATGGGGTTCTGGCCCCCTGGGCTAAAATCTCCCGCCTCTTTGTAGGAAAAGCTGCCCCGAACACTGGTATTTTTGTGAGAACCCCCACCGGATACACGCCCCTGACGCAGTTTTGCGGCAGAACTGTAGTTCACCTCTGCATCGGCATAAAGGGGACGATCAAAGCGGGGTTTCCGGGTAACTAGGTTAATCGTGCCGCCGATCTGGGAGGCTTGGGTCAAATCAAAACCCCCTTTGGTGAGTTCCAGTTTTTTCAAGTTTTCCACTTCGACATAAGACGAGGACGGATCCATCTTATCCACACATGCTCCAACCACCTTGATCCCGTCAATCACAAGTCCAACCTGCCCTCCGCTGAGCCCCCGGATGACTGGTTCCCAGGCAAAATTGGCACGCTGAACAAAATCTGTACCGGGTACACGATCCAACAGATCCTCGGTTGCTTTCAGGTGATGCGAAGCAGTTGCAGGATCGTTGATTCGCGGAGAACTGCTCTGCACGACAACTTCATCCACCGCAATGACCGCAGGCATAAGGGGAATTCTTAAATGATCCTGAGAGACAGATCCGGCAGAAACTGTGAATTCGGCGGGCGTATATCCAACAAAAGAGATGCGAAGTTCATACTCACCTTCCGGCAGAGCCAATTCAAAATGACCATTCCCATCGGTCGTCGTACCGGTTCCACGATCTAAAACCATGACGGACGCAGACCCAATCGCCGTGCCGGTCAACGCGTCCACCACATGCCCATGAACGATATTCTGCGCCTGCGCGGGCCCAATGCACACAGGCAACAGACACCAGATCCAGAGATTTCTGACCAGACGCATCAGGATACCGTAAAGCCCTTGAAGTATACGGTATCCTGCACCGTACCTGCACGCTGAATAAACACGGTCACTTCCCATCCGCCGGACATAATAAAATTCACCGATCCCCGATACCGTCCGTGGTGTACATGCACGGGGGCTTCATACGGGGTACTGTGACCTTGCCCGGCCCCCATATCCATCCACGGGAACAGATCAATCCTGGCATCCTCCAGAGGAAGAAACTGCTCATCGACCAGGCGATGAAGGGCAAATTCAATCACATCAAGCCCCGTCACCGGATGAACGGGCCGTACCCACGATACATAATATCCATCCGTGTACTGCACCCATATAGATGACTGTATCTCAACAGGGAGCACCGCCTCCCCTGATTCTCCACCAGCAGTATAGGTGATTTGCAGTTGCCAGTCCCCTTCTTCGCCATGCGGGGCAATGAACAGCGGAGCCCCTTCAAAGCGGCCCGGTCTGTCGGTGCGGACAAGCTTCACGGTCCCTAGGGGAGAGGAAACCGTTCGCGCTCCGGCCGCCCATTTTGAGAGAACCCTAAAGTCGCCGTCCGAAACGGGCACCCCATCCACAGCGGCTTCCACCCAGAGAATACTCGCCCCCATACGAAGGGAGTCGGGGGCCATCAGATTGATGGAAAGCCGCCCATCTCTGATTACAGCCAATGCTACCGATGTGTCCTCGGGATCGGTAGGGTGCTCCCGAAAAAAATCGGTGTCTGTGATGCTCGGTGCACACCCTGTCAGAAAGCAAACGATAACCAGGAGAATTCTGATCATGGCCCTTCCATCCCTGCAAAAAGGGTGGTGTCAGTGAGCGCGTGCAGAAATGCTTCCAGATCTGCCTGTTCCTCTTCCTCCAGGCCCAGCGGTTGAATCAACAGATTTTTGCCGCGTACATCCCTTCCCCCCTGATCGTAATGATCAATCACCTCCGATAAGGTCGCCATCCCCCCGTTATGCATATAGGGGGCCGTTTGCGCAACATTGCGCAGGGAGGGTACTTTAAATTTTCCGTAATCTTCTTCCAGGCCGGTCACACGGGCACGCCCGGAATCTTCTTTGCTGATCGCAATTCCGTTATTCTCGAACCTGAGACTGGTAAGGAGGAATCCATGATGGCAGTGCAAACACCCGGCCTTCCCTTCAAACAGTTTATAGCCTCGTATTTCGGCGGGGGAGAGTGCTGTCTGATCCCCTGCTTTATAGCGGTCATAGCGTGCACCACCACTGAGCAGAGTTCGCTGATAGGCCCCGAGCGCCTGAGTTAATCCCCGCAGGCTCGGAGCCTCATCAAATAGTTCCTCAAATGCTTCCCGATACGTCGGAATAGATTCGAGTCGCTGCAGCACAGATGCAAGGTCTAGTGCCATTTCGTCTGGATTTTGGAGCGGACCGAATACCTGATGTTCCAGAGTAATACTGCCTCCATCCCAGAAGAACAACTGATGGTAGGCGATATTAAGCAGAGACGGGGTATTTCGTATTCCGGGCCGCCCTCCAACTCCGCGGCTCACCGCCTGTCCATCTGCAAAGAAAGCGTTCGGGCGATGACAGGTTGCACAGGAAACCGTACTGTCAAGCGAAAGGACGGGATCAAAAAACAACTGCTGCCCCAGAAGGACTTTGTCTCTGGTGAGGGGGTTGTGAACCGGAATGGGAACGGGATCAAACCCAATCGGCACCACCGGACGCAACTGCTCTTCCGAGGTTGAATCCGGTGGTGCACAGCCCGATACAGCCAGCACAACAAAAACGAGTCTACAGCTATGGGCAAACATCTCCAGGGGGTTCTAGCCGATCTTGTATTCCCACTGCCAGATCACAGGGATCAACCATCAGCAGATGTGCTGACCCCCGTCCTCTTTCTATCGGTACTGACCGCAAATGCAGAGGGAATTTGATTCGCCACGGCATTTGCGACAGGAAGATTATTCATGGTATGACAAATCCGCTGATCTGGATCAGACAGATCTACATTGCGCAAAAACTCTCCGTAATCAATACTGAGGTCAAGGATTCCGGGCTGATCCGCCTCAAGGATCAGGTCATGGGTAACCATGACTTGCCTGAGGAACCGCTCTGTACCTAAATGTACGGCCCATTCATCGTCCGGGACAGCGTCACCGTCGGTATCTACTTTTCCATCTATTCGGAGGTAGAGGTACCCGGCATTCCAGTTCCAGTGATTATTGTAGTCTGTCTGTTTGGCTAACGGATGACCTGCGGGCACCTGAGACGGATCAATGCGGTTGTTCGTGCCAGCGATGCCAATCTTAAAGTGGATTTTCTCATATTTCCCTGCCGGCCAGGTGCCAAGATCGTATGAATCTATCCCCGCGTCCTGCTTTACAAGAACAATGTGATCCTGGACGGTATGGGAAATGTCTTCATCATCTTCGTTTTTTGCGGGGACCGTCAAACCGTCGCCCAAAATGGATACGGGATCCCCATTACTGTTGATCAGGGTGATTTCCGAGATGTACATCCGTACGGATTCAAAGGAGATCAGGGTTCCGTTCACGTCAAAGGTGGCACCAGGATCTGTAGAGAGCGGCTTCCCGTTGACCTGGGCATTCAGGTTAAGGGTCAGGGTGGTACTCCCGGTATCCGAGGTCGCCGCATCACACCCGACCAGAAACAATACCATCAGGTTTACTGCTATAAAGAGGTTATTCCGGTAATTCATTCGTTCGGTCAACTGTTAAAGTGTGCACAATTCGTACTTCGCACCGAATTCGGTGCGCTCAAGCAAAGCTGGGTACAATGACCTGCGAGGGTACTTTCAAACAAGCGGGTGCTTGAAATCACGTACCGGTGGACGAAAACGACTAATACAGAATGTGCGTAGATCTTCTGCACAAGTCTGAAGATCCAATTCGCAGGTCACGAATTGTGCGGAGGGCCTCGGGCCAGACGGGATTTTAAGAGGGCGGGTTGCCACTGAGTCGCAGTGTGTTGAAGAAGCGGATCGGCAACCGGGTCATACGTTGGAGAAGTAACGGGTTGTGCAAGATCCCCAATCAGGGGCACAGCAAAGAGCGCCAGATATGGACATGCATCGTGCCCCTCATGCGCATCTTGATAGCCTTCTCCGTGGGCCGTTTTATGGCTTGCCCCATGCACCGGGGCATACATATCGCTTGCAGCCATGTACACCAAGTGCGTCAGAGGCGAAAACAAGCCTCCTACGATAAGTACACCTGCCAATAAAACGGATGCCTTCCGGCGGGAAAACTTCATGTTCAGCGTTTCACTGTCTCCAACCCTCAGTAAATCTTAAAGGTAAAAACATCAGTCAGAATCGTCACTGACGAGGTTGATCTGCTTCTACTCCGCCAAAACCATAGCCCTCCGCAGGCAACACACGGACGAACAGAGTGCATATTTACGTACTTGTGACTTGCAACTGACAAAAATTGTGATTGATCCATCCGCTGATATTTTTGGCACAGAAGCGGGTTCCCCTTTGACTGTGATTTTCACGGAAACGTACGATTCGCGGTTCAAATGATCGGTTGGCATCTTGCCGTCAAGCGTGAGGGTTGGGGTTAATATTGATATTTTCGAGACTGCAGGGCCGCCATCGAAAGCAGCGATCACGCACCCCTTTATAACGACTCCTCCATTGGTTTTTCAGAGATATAACGGGATTTTGAGGCCAAATGACATGCTGATTGCTCTTGGTTAAGACTGGATACGAAAGAGACGGATGAACCTGTGGAATTAGATGGATTTCGGCTGTAACCGCTCCAGGTTCAGTACATGGATGATTCCAGAACTAGTCTTGGCGGATTCACAGGAAAGGCGGATGCCCTCTCGGAAATCATCCGAATTGAGCGAAGTGCACTTTGGACAGATAGGCGCAAACGGTGCGGCAATTTTCCCTTCGTAGTGCTTATATTCCTCTGATATTGCGAAAAAGAGGATCTTTCTGGAACCCCCGGATTTTTATGTCGTAAGGTAGAACTAAAGCGGAAGTTCGCCAATGGCTCTGCCGGAAGCGTGTGACTTTTCTAAGCAATTGCATTCTCGGACGGATGCGGGTAAAATCCAGTTTTCAACAAACCTTACTGTCTGAAGAACATGTCGGAACAACGACCGGAAACGGTGCGTCTCTTCTCTTTCTTTCGGAAATTAACGGAAGGAGAAGAAGTGTCAATAGACGAAGTTCACGAAGCAACCAACGATATTTACACCATGTCAGGAATTAACAACATTTCCCAATTCGGAGCCCAAATGGAAGGCTTCAAGGAAGCCGTATTAGCGAGGCTCGAATCTACAAATATAAAGATAGATGCGCTCACCGAATCTACAAATACAAAGATAGATGCGCTCACCGAGTCTACAAATACAAAGATGGACGCGCTTAACGAATCCACAAATGCAAAGTTGGATGCCCAAAACAGCAAGTACAATATATTGCTATGGATGATTGGGCTATTCGGTGGATTAATCTCACTTATCCTGACCTATGCCACCTTCTTTGCTGAACAATAATAGTAACGGTGGTGTGGCCTTGATTGATTAGAAAATGTTGATGGTTTCAGAAATCTGACCAACTGCCCCAGTACACCATGTCAGGAATTAACAACATTTCTCAATTCGGAGCCCAAATGGAAGGGTTCAAGGAAGCCGTGCTGGCGAGGCTCGAAATTCTTAGTGCGGGGATCGCTTCGTTCACCGAATCCACAAATGCAAAATTGGACACGCTCACTGAATCTACAAATACAAAGATGGACGCACTCACCGAGTCTGCGAATGCAAAGCTGGATGCCCAAAACAGCAAGTACAATATATTAACATGGATGATCGGGCTATTCGGTGGATCAATCTCACTCATCTTGGCCTATGCCACCTTCTTCGCTGAGCAATAAGGACAGACGACAAAAAGATCCTCTTTACGTCAGGAGATCTATGATGCAGACTGGAACTCTCTTATTTTGTCCAGCTAAGTCCGACCGGCGGCACTTTACGGTTACCCGTGAGAGTTCCTGAAAACCCCTGCACCGATACTCACTGCACCTGCTCAACCGAGTTTTACCAAGATATTAAAGCCTCGGTGTGGTCACTTCTCTTTCAGAGCATTCACATGATCACACAGGATCTCAAGCGTTTCGTTGATGTCCTCCAGATGCGTCCGGAATGACACAATCGCTAAGCGCAAGACAATGGTTCCCCGAATTCGCGTGGAGGTTAAGAAAGCCCGGCCATCCTGATGTAAACGATTCACCAAAGCAAGATTGAATTCGTTCGCGTCTCCTTTCTCAGGAACGTATCGGAACGTTACAATAGATAAATCAGGGTACGAACCAACCTGAAATCCCTCAAATTCCCTCAGACGCTCATATGCATATCTGGCCAGATGTATCTTCTCTGACAAAGCCGCACGGAACGGTGCAACCCCCAATAGTTTGAGTGGCAGCCACATACGAAGCCCGCGAAAATGCTTGGATAATTCGGGAGACAGGTACGCCGGAGATAGTTCATGAGCATCCGAATCCATGTCCAGCATGTACTCCCCGCGACCACCATGGGCAGGCCCAAGAAATTCCTGATCACGTACCAAAAGCGCACCTGTGCCAAACGGCAGGAATAGCGTTTTATGAGGATCCAGCACCAAAGAATTGGATTGATTGATCCCGGAAAGAACCTCCTGCCCCTCTGGACAGAGTGCAAAAAAAGCGCCGTACGCACCGTCAACATGAAACCATAAATGATTCGAGCGGGCAATAGAGGCGATCTCATTTAGAGGATCCACTGTCCCCGTATTGGTGGTTCCTGCGGAACCAACAATCAGCCACGGGTTCAGACCGGATGCCTTATCGCCCGCAATGGTTTTCTCAAGTGCGTCAGGTGACATGCGGCAATGACCATCTTCTGCAACCCTGCGGCGTATTGAACTTCCCATTCCTGCAATTCGGAGGGCTTTGTCCACACAGTGATGGGTGTGTTCGGTCATATAAATCACTGCACGATCATAATCGGCACCGCGGAGCCCTGATGCTTCCCGTGCAGTAATGACCGCCGATAAATTGGCAATGCTCCCACCCGATGCAAGATAGCCACCGGCACCCCTGGGATAGCCCACAATCTGGGCCATCCAGCGAATCAGCATATTTTCCATGCGAACAGCACCGGGAGAAGAATGGAACACGCCAGCATATCGTCCACCAACTGCTGCAAGAAAATCCCCAAACGCAGAGTGTACCAGCCCCCCGGACGGAATATAGCCAAGGTATCGGGGAGACCCCGAGTTAAGGCCCTCATGGTCTACAAAATCATATAGAAGTTGCAGCGCCTCATCCAATGAAATCCCTTCCTCACCGATGGGGGAGGACAATAATCCCACACTCCGCTCCTTCGATTTTACATAGGCAGGAGTTTCACGCACCGTTGCAAGGTGCTGCCGGGCATAATTCCCTGTTTTCGTGAAGAGCTCTTCCAGCTCCTCCTGAGTGGGATCAAGTGCACTGGCCTGCTGTGCAAGTTCTGCCAAAAATCTGGGATTCAATGAACCGTTCACTGTTTCTTGGTGTGTCTCTGCACCGGGTCCTGCGATTGAAGCTAGATAATCCATGATAACCGTATTTTGGGGAATTTGATAAGAACGTCCAGACACTCAGAATGAGTAAATCTGGAGGCCGTTCGCAATGATCAGACCTGTACCCGTATATTCAATGAAAATCTACGAGCAGATCTGCTTAGGTCGTATACGAGACGAAGCAGAAAATGCTTCATAATTTTGCGATAAAAGATGGAAAATCGTAGCCTGCTGACAAAAAAACTGATCACCTCCGGTGCAATCGCGGTTTTGCGTCTTCAAGAAACATTACCGCTCAAGCCAGCGGTGGATGCCCTCATACATGGAGGTGTCACAGTCCTTGAAATTACGCTCACAACTCCAGATGCACTGACCTCTATAGAGACACTTCGGAAATCCTGCGATGCTGAAATCCTGATTGGAGCGGGATCCGTGATTACTGAAAAGCAGGCACATGCTGCCGCTGCTGCGGGAGCAGACTTTATTGTGTGCCCAATTACCAGTAAAGAGGTGATCCATGCCGGACATGCGCACGGTTTACCCGTTCTGCCAGGCGCACTGACTCCCACCGAAATACAAATCGCTCACGAATATGGGGCAGATATGGTGAAGGTTTTCCCTGCAGGACAGCTGGGGCTCAGCTATATCCGGGCACTTTTAGCCCCGCTGCCACATTTAAAGCTGGTGCCCACAGGGGGAGTGACTCCTGAAAATGCAGGGGAATGGATCCGTGCAGGTGCTGCTGCCGTGGGATTAGGCAGTGCTTTATTTGACACGGAAGCGGTTCAAAGTGGTCAACTCTCCATACTTACCGAACATGCCCGCACCCTGCATGCCAGTATTGCACAAGCCCGACAATGAACCTGATTTTTAGTATTACATGCTTCGTGTCTGAAAAAATGGCCCGGCAATAAAGATTCTGCATGAACCGCATTGAGGTTGATTTATTTTCGGAGTCTAACATTACGCAGCGTGCGGCCGGTTACGATTCCGTTGATGCCGGAAAACTCAATGCCTGGCTGGATCCTTACATTCCGAAGGAGCGTGCCTGCATTCTGGATATCGGTGCCGGCAGTGGCCGGGATGCGGCCTGGTTTGCGTCGAAGGGACACAGTGTGTGTGCAGTGGAGCCTGACCCCCAGCTATATCAGGCAGCCAAGGCCAAACTACATGATTCTAAGCCCCCCTTTACCTTAGTGGAAGACCGGCTGCCCGACCTTAAAAAGACAGGTGTCGTGAGTGGCATGTCATTTGATCTGATCCTGCTGAATGCGGTTTGGATGTTCATTCCCGAAACGCAGCGCGAACGCAGTTTTCGGAAACTGATCACCCTCCTGAAGCCTCGGGGAATCATCGCATTCACACTGCGCACACCGTGCGAGTCCCATCGAGGGATGCACCCGACTTCTGTTTCTGAAATTGAAGCGCTTGCAAAGGGACACGGTGCCTACGTTGAATTTACTCAGGAAGTGGAGGACTTACTTGGACGGCCAGGTGTGAAATGGCATCAGATCATCGTCCGTCTGCCGGATGACGGTACGGGCGCATTGCCGCTTGTTCGGCGGATTGTACTGCTTGATAATAAATCTGCGACCTACAAGCTCGCACTGCTTCGATCTCTGTGCAGAGTGGCCAGTATCTCGCCTGGTTTGGCACATGAATCCAGTCAAGATCAGGTGGCGATCCCGCTGGGAGCGGTAGCCCTTTCCTGGATCCAGCTCTATCTTCCTTTACTGAACAATGACATGCCCCAGAGACCGGACAATGAATCCGGGGGGCAGCGCATCGCATTTGTCAAAGATGCTCTCGAAAAATTCATCCCAAATCCACAGGATGTTACCCAACTCCGAACCGGCGCATCACTGCATTCTGACCGCGGGATGGATTTGACAAAATCCATTCGAGATGCCGCGGCAACGATTGCAAAAATGCCAGTGAACTATCTCAATTATCCGGATGGACGGCCGATTTTCAGGGTAACCAAGAAGCGTCTCAAAGTCCGCCGTTCCATCACACTGAACGAGGAGTATTTTTCGCAGTTCGGAGAAATGACCGTCCCTATTCACCTCTGGCAGGCGCTCCTGCGGTATAATGTGTGGATTGAACCCGCTCTGGTTGAGGAATGGATCCGGCTGATACGCCGATATGCGGAGCGGCAGAACAGACAGGTGGACGAACTGAAATTAAGGCGACTGATGCGTCCCTATGAACCTGATCGCAATCAATTGGAAGTCCGCAGGCATGCGCTGGCATTACTGGACACTCAGTCAATCCATTGCGTATGGACGGGTAAGAAGTTACAGGCCGGAAACATGGATATTGACCACTGTCTCCCCTGGGCAGTATGGCCATGCGACGATCTTTGGAATTTGATGCCTTCCAGCAAGACGGTCAACCGCAGCAAGAGAGACTATTTGCCCAACAATATTACCATCCGGGAAGCACAGGACCGGATCATGACCTGGTGGGAGAATGCCTACCGCAGAGAAGCAGCAACGAGGGAACGGTTTCTTCTGGAGGCAAAGGCCCGGTTGCCCGCGTTAAAGGAGTCCATCCCCTCACTTGATGACGTATTTTTGGCTTTAGACCTGCAGAGGACACGCCTGTATAATGATCATCGCATTCCTGAATGGTCCGGTCCCCGCGGATCGAATCCAGACCTTCATTCCACGAATGAGAGCAGCCATGATCTATAATCGAAATCCGATGCATCCCTCTGATTGGGAATACATCATTCCATCCCCATAACGCCCGACTCCAGCATCAGAGGTAAAAGTTCAAAACAGCCAGATCCTGTACTTTCCCGGACATCTATTCCAACAATACACACCCAAAATGACTACTTGAGCAGTGTCATCATCCTGACCGCCCTCTCTCTTTCGGTTTGCAGAACATACATATAGGTGTCACTGGCCAGCCCCGCCCCGCTGAACCGTACACTATGGCGACCGGCCTGCTGCACGCCGTCCAGCAGGGTCTGCACTTTCTGCCCCAACAGATCATACACGGTGAGCGTAACCGGCCCGGTTCGGGTCAGCGAAAATTCAATGGCCGTCGTCGGATTGAATGGATTCGGGTAATTCTGCTCCAGCGAAAAGTCCGTGGGAATCTCCTCCCCCAGAGACTCTATGGAGGTCGTTGGATCCGGCAGGACATGAATGGCCCCGGAGGGCATGCCGAGCCCCACCGCATTCCTTGCCGTAACCCGGTAAAAGCGGGTGGCGGTCGAGGGCGGGAACGTATGGCGGTAGGCCGTCGCCGTCACATCGGCGAGTTTCTCCCAGGTGAATCCGGCATCCTCGGACATCTCAACCTGATAGCCGGTAACAGGGGTCCCCCCGTCATCCACCGGGGCGGACCAGGACAGGTTCACCGCCTCCTGCCCCTCGGCAACCGCCTCCACATTGGTCGGCACGCCGGGTGCCCGCAAGGCCGCACGGGTCGTGGCATGCGCCACATTGGAAAGAGCACTTGCTCCAACCGGATTGATCGCACGGACCCGGTAATGACGTGTCGTTTCGGGGGCAAGCCCCGTATGCGTATAGGTGGTCTCACTGCGTTCCGTGTCCAGAACGAGATCTGACCAGGTCTCGCCCGCATCCGAAGAGACCTCAATGTGATACCCGCTCACGGGGGCTCCGCCGGGATTGGAGGGCGCTGTCCAGGACAGGTGGATTTCCGTCTGCCCGGAAGCCGTTGCGATAAGTTCTGTCGGCATATCCGGCACGGAGATCACCACATGGTCCACATTCGAGGGATCCGCACTTTCACCAACGGAATTGATCGCATAGACGCGATAATGTCTTGTGTCGCCCTCGCTCAGCCCCGTATGCGTATAGGTGGTGGCCGAGCTTTCGGTGTCCTTGACCAGATCCGTCCAGGTCTCGCCCGCATCCGAAGAGACCTGAATCCGATATCCTGTAATCACAGCGCCGCCATTATTCGAGGGAGCCGTCCAGGAAAGCGTAATCTCTGCCGGCCCCGAAGCGGTTACCGTGAGTTCCGTCGGGACATCCGGCGCGGTGGCGGCCCCTGTCGTTGCGTAGTCCACACTGGACGGCGTGCCGATACCGACCGCATTGATGGCAGAGACACGATAATCGTATCTGGTTGCCGCTGCAAGCCCCGTATGCGTATAGGTGGTGGCCGTGCTGCGGGTGTGCGCCACCAGATCGGACCAGGTGTCTCCCGCGTCCGTCGACCATTCAATCTGATACCCGGTAATCACGGCCCCGCCGTTATTCGATGGAGCACTCCAGGAAAGAACGATTGCGTTTGGACCGGATGCCGTTGCGGTAAATCCGGCAGGCGCATCCGGCGCAGCGACAGCCTCTGTTGTTGCGCTGGCCACATTCGAGGGCATACCGGTGCCGACAGAATTGATCGCAGAGACGCGGTAATGTCTTGTATCCCCCTCGGTCAGCCCCGTGTGCATATAGGTCGTAGCCGTACTTCCGGTGTTTGCCTCCAGATCCGACCAGGTGTCTCCTGCATCAGCGGACACCTCAATCTGATAGCCCGTAATTGCAGCCCCGCCGTTGTCCGAGGGAGCCATCCAGGAAAGGATGATTTCGGTTTGCCCAGAAGCCGTGGCGGTTAAATTCACAGGTGCCTCCGGCACCGTGGCCTCAATATCGCTCCAGATCGCCGTGGCCGACACCGCTGATTCTGGTCCGGTGTTGGAACCATTCGTTATCGAATTCGCCGCCACTTCTACCACCACATTCACTCCGCCGGTCGGTGTGACCACCAGACTGTAACGATTCCCGTTCCCGGAAAAAGCCCCCTTCGCCCCACCGGTCACTGTCACATCCCCCGTTTCAAATCCGGTCACATCCTCCGAAAAGATAAACACCGCCGTAAAATCGGTCGTGGAATTGATCCTGTCTGGAACGCCAGTGATGTTAACGGTCAATGCTACCGCATCCCAGATCGCCGTCGCCAAGACTGCCGCTGCCGGTCCGGTATTCAGACCATCCGTTGCCGCGTTCGCCGCCACTTCTACCGTTACATTGGAGCCTCCCGCCGGCGTGACTTCCAGACTGTAACTGCTTCTATTTCCAGTGAAATTGCTTTTCGTGCCGCCGGTCACCGTCACATCCCCCGTTTCAAATCCGGTCACATCCTCCGAAAAGGTAAACACCGCCGTAAAAGCGGCCATGGAATTGATCTTGGCTGGCACCCCGGTGATAGCCACCGTCGGTGCCGTCGCGTCCCAGGTCGCGGTGGCGCTGACCGCCGTTGCCGGCCCGGTGTTAAAACCGTCTGTCGCCGCGTTCGCCGCCACTTCTACCACCACATTCACTCCACCGGTCGGTGTGACCACCAGACTGTAACGACTCCCGTTCCCGGAAAAAGCACCTTTTGTACCGCCGCTCACCGTCACATCCCCCTTTACAAACTCGGTCACATCCTCCGAAAATGTAAACATCGCCGTAAAAGCCGTCATAGAATTGATCTTATCGGGTACCCCGGTGATGGCCAAGGTCGGTGCCGTATTCCAGATCGCCGTGGCATTGACCGCAGATTCCGGGCCGGTGATGTTGCCGTCACTGCCTATGGCCGAGTTTGCCTGTACAGTGACCGTTACATCCGACCCGCCGGCCGGCGTGATCCCCAGACTGTAACGACTCCCGCTCCCGGAAAAAGCACCTTTGGTCCCGCCGCTCACCGTCACATCTCCCTTCACAAACCCGGTCACCGCTTCCGAAAAAATGAAGTTTGCGGTGATGATCGCCGTTGAATTGATGTTCGACGGCACCCCGGTAATCTCTACCGTTGGTGGTCTGGCGATCTCCCAGACTGCTGTGGACGAGACCGCCGATGACGGGCCCGTATTGAGACCATCAGTAGTTGAATTTGCCTTTACGGTGACGGTTACATCAGATTGGCCGTCTGGGGTAACCACCAGACTGTAGCGACTCCCGCTCCCGGAAAAAGCACCTTTGGTCCCGCCGCTCACCATCACATCCGCCTTCACAAACTCGGTCACCGTCTCCGAGAAATTGAAGGTGACCGTAAAATTGGCTGTGGAACTGATTTTGTTTGGAACACCGGTAATCTGAACGGTTGGAGCCGCCGCATCCCAGACCGCTGTAGCCGAGACGGCCGTTGCCGGGCCGGTTTGGTTGTCGCTGCCTGTGGCGGAATTTGCCTTTACAGTGACCGTCACATCATCTGTATCAAGAATAAAGATAGTCAAATCAAAGCGGAGTTGATTTAAGTAACGGTTGAACCCGCCTTTGGTGCCCCCAACCACCTCTATATCTGACTTCTCAAACCCCGTTACAGCCTCCGAAAACATGAAGGTTAACTTGTGTGCCTTATTAGCGGAGTTGATCTTCTCCGGTAATCCGCTAATCGTCACTGTCGGCGCGGCCCCGACCTGGGGCACACTTTCCCGGTAGTGAGATGCCGCCTCGGAGGATTGGTCTGGTGATAGGTGGATCAGTGGATCCCTATGCGGCTCTAAAATGCTATCGTCCAATGAGGCCGCAGCCCCGCCAGCAGTTCTGACCTGCTCATTCTCTCCTCCCTGATTCGCCGCCACCTGTGCAACTGGAAGCGGCCCATTTTTGCCTGCGTATGCCGCGTCCACACGCCGATGATCTGATCTTCTAAAATCCACTGGGGGGTGTATGCGTATCCCCTGGACTTCTTGATCATATTTGCCGGAGACTGTGTCGCCGTGCTGTTCCGTTTCTCCTATTTCATCAACATGTAACGGAGATGATATCTGCACCAACTCCGCTGCATAAGTGGAACGGGGGGCGAATATTCCCCCAAGCAAAAAATTAGCCGCTGCTAAGGCAAGAACGCACCCATATACAACATCCTGCCATCGGTATTTCCAGCAAAAAATGGGGGGGGGTAGACAGGAGGCCAAATAACGATAACCTGAAACGAGGCCTCTCACCCGAAAGGATTTTACCCTCCGAGTTACGGGTAAATTCTAGTCTCATTGCTTACACTAATTTTGCTTATCTAAACGCAAGCATGGCCACTCACGCGCTAAATCAATTAAGTATTGCCATATAATATACGGTCTGAATGATTTACATGCAACATTGGAATGATCTTCGGAGGGCTGAGCGTGATCGGATTTCTTGTCCCGTGCAGGGGGTTTTTGAAAAATTACAGGACTGCTTCGCGGATCTGACAGAGCCGAACTGTGAGGGATACCTGAAAACAATTCCAGACAGTTACACCTGTACGGAATGCTCAATAGGCTCCCGGAAAAACATATTCCAGAGTTCTCTGATCCATACGAGCATAAACTCTGGACACTTCATCGTCAGCAGCCCGTTCATCTCTCCAATGCTGCTTTCAAATACCGATCCCCACCATACCTAGACCTATCAGTACATGAACCAGTCCTCGTGCAGGCTTCCTCTCATACACTCCGGAACACAGACGGTCTCCTACAGGGTAAGTGCCATCGCCCCCAGCACACCGGCCCCGCTTCCAAGTCCGGGCGGAACAATATACTGATCAATCTCATGGGTCAACTCTCTTGCCTGGACATACCCGTTCAGATGGGACTGAACGCGTGAACGAACAGCAGGAAATAAATGCTCCTGCTGCATCACACCGCCCCCCATGATGACCCGCTCCGGTGACAGCGTCAGGATCAGATTGGTTACGGCATATGAGAGGTAATGCGCCACAAACGACCATGCGATATGGTCGGACGGAAGGGACTCTGCAGGAACACCGAAACGTGCCTGAATCGCCGGGCCGGTCGCCATACCCTCCAGACAGGTGCCGTGAAAGGGGCAGATCCCCTCGAAGTCATCTCCTTCCGCACGCGGCAAGAAAAGATGGCCCATTTCCGGGTGTACCAGTCCATGAATCGGCTGCCCATTCACCAGTGCTCCACCCCCGAAACCTGTCCCGATCGTAAGATAGAGAAGGTTCTGTTTTCCCTGCCCTGCTCCCCACAGATGCTCGCCGACAGCGGCACCATTGACATCCGTATCAAAGGCAACCGAACACTGCAATTCCTGCTTGATCCGTCCAGCCAGGTCGGTATTTGACCAACCTGCTTTTGGAGTGCCGGTAATAAAACCATAGGTCTCAGAGCCTGGCCGCACATCGGCGGGGCCAAAGGTGGCGATGCCAATGGAATCCGGCAACCGGGGCTGTGCACGAAAAAAATCCACCGCCCGTCGAATTGTTTCTTCCGGCGTAGTGGTAGGAAATCGCTCTACGGCGTGAATGTCATCTGGCGGATCGCCAATTGCACAAACGAATTTCGTTCCTCCTGCTTCAATACCTCCAAGAAGAGCGTTGGTTTTCAAAATAGAGGTCACTGGGCGGTGCGGGTCGCATCTACGAGGATGCGGGTCATACGTGTGACAAATGCAGAGGGCTCGGTCAGATTGCCATCCAGAAGGAGGGCTCCCTCGTAGACCTGTTCGATCGCTTCCTCAACCAGAGTGTTCTGATTTTCATTGGAGGACTTGAGCGCCAGAATATTTTTCATGAGCGGGTGATCTACATTGACTTCCAGTACTTTCTTCATCCCCTCATAGTCGGGATTCATGGATTTCATCATCCGCTCCAACTGCGGATCAACCCCATCTTTCGGTGCCACCAATGTTGCAGCCGAATCAACTAAGCGTCTGGAAACCGTCACATCCTGGATCCGATCCCCCAGTTGAATACGGAAGAGCGAGAGAAGGGAGTCCTGATCATCACCGGGCAGAGATTCAGAGTCCTGATCGTCCCCTAAATCAAGGTCTGCTCCAGTCACGCTGGTAAATGTCTTTTCCTCAAACTTCTGCACATTTGGGAGCGTGAGTGCATCAATCGGATCCGGCAGGAGCAGGACCTCAATCCCTTTCCGTGCAAACCCCTCCAGATGAGGGCTCTTGCGGGCCGACTCAAGGGAGTCTGCCAGTAAATAGTAGATGGTTTCCTGCCCCCCTGTCATCCGGTTTACATAGTCTTGCAGTGAGGTCAGGTTTTCGCTGTGAGTCGAGGGATAGCGCATAAGTTTCAGAAGCTCATCCCTTTTGGAGAAATCACTCCAGAGTCCCGTCTTGAGCACCGCACCAAAATTATGAAAGAATTTCTCGAAGCGCTCCGCATCCTCCGTAGCCCATTCCTCCAGGAGACCAAGAAGCTTACCCGTCAGTGTGGACCGGATCCGCTGGGCGACGGGGCTTTTCTGGGTAACTTCTCTAGACACATTCAAGGGCAGATCATCCGTATCAACCACCCCCCGGACAAAACTCAGATACTCCGGGAGAAGTTCTTCGGCATCATCCCGCACAAACACTCCGGAGCAGTACAGGTGAAGGTCGCTCCGGCGCTCTTCCCGAAAAAGATTCATAGGAGCCTGTGCGGGCACAAACAGGAGAGCTTCAAAGCAGAGGACTCCTTCAATCTGCAGGTGCAGATGTCCAAATGGATCCGTGTAGTCGCCCGTAATGAACTTGTAAAATTCATTGCGTTCCTCTTCGGTGATCTCATCCTTGCGTTTCTTCCAAAGTGCCTTGAGCGTATTCACCTGATCCGAACCAAGATGGATCGGGAAGTCCACAAAATTGGAATACTTGCGAATGATAGATCGGATACGGGTTTCCTCGGCAAACTCTTTTGCCTCTTCCTTCAGGTGCAAGGTAATCCTGGTTCCCCGCTCGTTCCGGGTTCCTTCACTGATGGCATAGGTACCGGTTCCATCACTCTTCCAGATCAGTGGATTCGCATCCTCACCGGCGTGCAGAGTTTCCAGCACGATCTCATCCGCGACCATGAATGCAGAATAAAAGCCAACGCCGAACTGACCAATCATATCTGCATCCACCGGTTTCCCGGACGCTTTCTGCTCCTCAATGAATGCCAGTGTCCCGCTGCTTGCGATGGTCCCTAACCGGCTAATGAGGTCCTCACGGGTCATCCCGATCCCGGAATCTTCTATGGAGAGGGTGCGGGCATCCGAATCCAGCGTAATGGTAATCTTCAGATCTTGATGTCCCTCGCCGGAATGGTCGGTCAGCTGTTGAAAACGGGCTTTGTTCAGGGCATCTGATGCATTGGAGATCAATTCCCGAAGGAAGATTTCCTGATTCGTATACAGTGAATTCACAATGAGATGCAGCAGTTGCTGCATCTCGGCTTTGTATTCAAATTGCTGGGTTGCTGTATTTTCTGCCATCACAATAATTCAGATTATTCTCCTTGACCAAGCAGTGATTCCACTTCCGGGAAAAGCTGATCCAACCGACTCTCAAACACCCTGTAGGTCCACTGCCCGCCACCGGTCACCAGAGCAACCGCAGACTCAGCAGGGGTGGCCCGCAGTGATACCGTCGTATTTGCACTCGTGGAGAGATCAACGCGGTAATTGGCATCGGACAGGATCTGCGCAGGAAGGTCATCAAAGAACCCGTCGGCATTCAACGGGGCAAATCTGCGGAGCCAGTTGGTGATCTGCAGGCTATCCCCTGGCTGATCATCCACCATCCAGGTGCCATCTTCCAGGGACACCTCATACGACACATCCTGACGCACCACCCGGGCAGAGGTCACCGTCCCCATACCTGTATCCACGACCTTGCGGTCACGCCACCGTTCTGGATCCTGATTGATAGTCACTCGACCATTGGTCGAATAGACATTGGGGTCATCTCCGATTCGAACGTAAATCGACATGTAATCCCGCCCCTGTCTGGAAATCATAATCTCCTCTGCCCCGTCGGGCCAGGTCAGCGTCACCTTCGTTGCGGTTGAATCAATGCCATAGATCTCATAGCGGTCTGCATTCGCGGTCACCCGCGCATTCAGCGAGAGATCCCCTAGTTCGGTGAGTGCCCTGGAGATCGTGGAGGAATCGGCGGGCATATCTACGGGCTCACGCATGAACCACTGCAAGCCCTCCTTTTCCAGTTTGAGTTCAGTATCTGGCAGCGTGATGGAGATCTGCGTTACTTCATCGGTCGGCAAATTCAGATCGGGTACACGAATATTGCTCGGATTCTGGTCAAACACACCAGCGAGCCAGGCAAGGAGCAGGAGTACCACCAGCGTACCCCCCAAAATTAGTGTTTGCTTTTGTCGCATCAGTCAATGAATTACAGAACTACGATTTGTCTTGCACGTCGTTTGCGCCATCGTGCAAGTCCTAACAGGACAACAATCAACAGCGGTCCTATCATATTAGAATATTTGATCACCGGCCGCATCCCTTCCGACACATCCTGAAGGGTGCGAGGCTGGATTGATTTGGATCGAATCGCCAGAAGTGCTTCATCCTGTGCCAGCCAGTCCACCAGGTTTAATCCAAACTGGGAACTGCCTCCGCTTGCGGGCACAATGGACTCATTCACAAAGTCTCCATCGCCCACCACCACCAATCGGGTCGGCTGACTAGACAGGCCCGGCGTATACGCACTGGGGAACGTACCGGTAAAGGCGGCTCCGAGCAGATAGGGCCCTCCGGATAACGTCGCGGATGTCTCGGTTGGCTGAAGCATAAAGAACCCCTGCTGCAAACCGCTCTGCGGAGAGGAATAAATGAGCGGCTCTCTGGTTACCCCGGTCGGCAGTGCGGCACTGGTATCCACGGAACTCACAAAGTAGAACATGAGATCCTGCAGACGATTCACCATCTGATTCTCCATGTTAAATCGCTTAGCAACTGGAAAAAGCGGGTACTGCATCTGCTGGGAGATGTTGAAAAAACCCTGACGTCGCTGAACGGTCACGACCGAACTCTCTTCATCCATGATCAGGTTCGGGGTCAGCACGATCCCGTAGTTGGCCAGAAGCGGATCAATCCCGATATTCAACTCGGCCGCCTGACCTGCCTGAAGGTTCGCAGCAACACGGTTCAGCAAAAATCCGACCCGGCCTCCATCCATAATGTATGCGTCCAGTGCCTGAAGATCTTCATCAGGAATAGTATCCGTTGGGGCAATCACCAGAAGCACCTCTGGACTGCCTGCACCTTCCAGTTCCGCTGCGGTTAAAATCTGAACGTCATAATTCGTGGATAGGCTTTGCTGCAGGGTCTGCATATCCTGCATCGGATCCGGCTCTCCGTGACCGGACCAGAATGCTGCAATCGGCTTCACATCCCGCGTCAATCGCCGGATGGCACTCGTAAGGTCATATTCAAGTCGTGACAGGTCCTGAATCACCGGGATGGTTTCCCGGTTATTCTCATACTCCACGGCGACCCCCATGTAGGCGTTCTTCAGTTGAACGTTGTCACTCTCGATGACCTGAATCTGAACGGGGGGAATCCCTAGTCGCCCGGCTTCGGTGCGCAGATCTTCGTCTTCGCCCGGATCAATAAACTGGTACTCCACATTCTGTCCGCCGTATGCACGGTAGTCATCAAGTTTATCTTTCAAAAACCTGCGATTGGAAGCAAACTGTGCCGGCAGATCCGCCGAAAAGAACGCGGTGATCGTCACGGGATCCTCCAGACCTTCCACAATATCTTTGGATGCACCTGAGAGCGAGTACACGCGGTCATCGGTGAGGTCAAGACGGCCGAAGATGTTCAGACCAATGAGGTTGACCACGATCAGAATCGCCGCGGCCAGAAGCAGGGTTGTTTGTGCAGAAAAATCTCGTTTCATGGCTTAGCTATCACTATCAGTTATTCGGGGCGCTTGGCCAGAGAGTAGGTCGTCAGCAAAAATGCAAATGCAGTCAACGACAGGTAATAGAGGATGTCCCGGGTGTCAATCACCCCGCGCATCAGGTTCTGAAAATGGTAATCCGCTCCCAGATACTGCATGATCACTCCCAACTGGCCGGGGACAAAATCTGTGATCTTGTCCAGCAGGAACAGCAGGAAGATGATGGCAAATCCCAGAATGAACGCCACAATCTGGTTCCGGGTCAGACTGCTGGCCCACATGCCAATCGCCCCGTAGGTAATCCCTAACAGAAACAGTCCCAGATAGCCACCAACGGTCCCCCCTAAGTCCAGATCTCCAAGAAAGGCCAATGTAATTGCATACACGAAGGTGAGTGCAATGGCCAGAAAGAGCAGGAGTGCGACCGACAGGAGTTTCCCCAGGATAACCTGCCAGTCACGTACTGGAAGGGTCAGGAGTAATTCCAATGTTCCTGCACGGCGCTCTTCGGCAAAGGATGCCATGGTCAGCGCCGGCATAAAAAACAGAAAGATAAAGGGAGCTATCGAAAATACAGAACGAAGCGAAGCTACATTCTGCAAAAACAAAGCGTTGCTGAAAAACCAGCCCGTAATCGCCAGAAACACACATAATACCACGTATGCTGCCGGTCCATCAAAGTAGGCTCTCAACTCACGCTTTGTTAGAATCCACGTTTGTTGCATGATTCGTCTTAATCTTAAAAGTTGCGTTCGATAATTAGCCGCTGGTCAGCTGCCGGAAGACATCTTCCAGGTTTTTGCTCTTACGGTGCAGGCCGGTGAGTGTCCAGTTATGGCTCACGGCCAGGCGAAACAGGTCCGCCCGAATATCGCTGGATGAGTTCAGCATAAAGTAGGCCTCTCCCTGATCATCCGTACCGTGTTCCACGACTTCGGCGGGGGCCCAGTCCCCAAGAATGGAAGCGACCTCCTCCTCATTATTCAGGAGTGTGATCAAGACCTGCTCTCCCCCGGACAGGCTGGAACGAAGTTCTTCGGGGGTTCCATCAGCCACCAGCGTTCCGTTATCAATGATGATCACCCGATCACAGGAGGCCTGCACTTCCGACAGGATATGTGTGGAGAGTACGACGGTCCGTTCGCGTCCGATCTCCCGGATGAGTTCACGGATTTCGACGATCTGGTTGGGATCCAGTCCGCTGGTTGGCTCATCCAGAATCAGGATCGGAGGATTATGGATCATCGCCTGTGCAAGGCCGACGCGTTGTTTATATCCTTTGGACAGGGCATCAACCCGTTTTGCCAGCACATCATGGAGTCCGCACGCGTTGGTCATCGCCCGGATCCGTGCCGGGCGATCTTCGGCGGAGATGCCACGCATGGCGGCGACAAACTCCAGATAGTCGTAGGTGATCATGTCTGAATAGAGCGGCGTACTTTCGGGCAGGTATCCGATCTGCTGCCGTACCGGGAGGGCATCCTCAAGGATATCCTTCCCTCCCACCACGACGGTTCCCTCATTGGGCGGGAGGTAGCCGGTCATGACCTTCATGGTTGTGGACTTCCCTGCCCCGTTCGGGCCTAGAAAGCCGATGACCTCCCCCTGATTCACCTGAAAGGAAATGGAGCGCACGGCCTCAACCGGGCCGTACGACTTACTGAGATTTTTGACCTCAATCATGGGCTAATTTCTGAGTTAAACTTGGTTTTACGCCTCTTCAGCGTTAGTGTGCCGAAAAAACGAACAGATGAACGATTGATCGGCAGCATTTCGTATATATTTGTCCAGACTGTACCGAAATTGCTGATTTTTCTTTCAGCGCACCTCCGCATCCCTTATGCCTGAACGTGACCATCATCCGGTTTGGGTGTCAACTGATCCCGGCCCGTGATGACAGGACGGGGCAAATTTACGACATATTAGAATTTTTTTGGTACAGTAAAAATTTTGAGGCAGCGCAATGCTCCCGACGGATCAGAAAAGTCTATTTCATGTGGGAGATTCCTGCAAAACCAATCATCCAGACTAAAAAGTACTCCCGAGCACCTTCATGTCCACAAAAAACTCCCCGGTTTCCAGACACCAAGGTTGAGGATCTTGCAAGGGTCGTTCATTTTCTGTCATGCCATTGCGCCTAGGTGAAAATAAGTCATCCATCTGAGATTCAGTTCAGAAAATAGCAAGTGCACTCCCCCTATCCGCATAACGGAGAAATCGGTGTTCAGGTTGTAGGCAGAGTAGAATGGGAACCTTTCCATTCAGAGGAATGTATACCCCTGTAAGTTATTCTCAGAAACATGATCAATACACTTTCGATCTCACGCGAACTCACCAAGTCGGGACTTAAACGAGAGCACGCTGAGGCCATTGCAGATGCTGTTGCGGAAGCTATTGCCCAACAAAACGGAAATTTTGCAACCACGGAGTTCGTACATACCCGTATTAGTGAGATGCAAAAAGGCACGGATGATAAGATTGATACTTTACGTGTGGAAGTCAGTGAGTTGCGTAATGACATGGAGACTAAAATAGGCGAAGTACGCGTGGAAATAGCTTCAGTTCGTGTGGAGATCAGTGAGTTACGTGCCGACATGAGTACATTGAATGCGAAGATCAGTGCCAGCGAGACTCGGATCGTACGTTGGGTAGTGGGAATAGTTATAGCTATGGGGATCTTTCAGGCATTATTTGATTTCATACCTAGCCTGATATCAGGGCCTGTTTAATCCTTTGTCGGGTCAATTATTCTTGCAGCATCGAATGCTGCCACGCTCTTGGAGCGGCATTCTGAAGATCCTCCATATATGGCTGCCTGATGAGGATTCGTTGCGCATCATTTCAAATGGTCAGGCCCTCTATCACGGCAATCTTTACTGCCCCTGACTCTAAAAATCCTTCCCTGTTCGGTGCTTCAGTTCGGTTACGAAAGTTGCGGCCAATCCAGAGTGCATAAACATTCCTGTAAGGCTGCCCTGCGGCATTGTGCAGGAAGACACGAGACTCGTTTTCACCCTGATGAAATTCTCCCGACTCTCACTGATGTGTCATCCCTGTCTCGTGTATCTTGGTGACCATGTTATCAGGAAGATGGGTATAGGAAAAAACGACTTCGATTGCCCGTGAACTGGTCATGACACTGAATAGCGTGAACCGAGCAATCAAAAGAATGGAGATGCAGGGGATCATCTCCAAACTGTGTTACGGAATGCGTGCAATCTACGCGGGCAAGTTGATGTGAGCGGTTGCATTAGTAAAACAATTCCGTATCTTATGCCATTCAAGTAAACAGCCTGGAGGGGCAATCTTATGAGCGTTAAGCGTCGGTACTATCGTGAAAAATATCAGACAAAGAAGCCAGTCCCCAAAAAGCCCGAAACTTTTTTGAGTTATTGGGCAAAATGTTATTTTAGTTTAGGAACGTACTCCATGTGGAGAAAATGGAGGGATAGGTCAAAAGAACTTGCCCTGTTAGAAGAAATCGCCAAAAATACAGCGAGGTCAATAGATGCCGGTTAGCCATAATGCAGTAATAAAATTACGCTCTTTGCTTGTCATCTCTTTTCTTGCAATCCTTTTGCTGACGGCGGCGCGCAGTTACCGGGCGGGCAGGCAATCTAATCAATCAGGGTTTGCAATGCTGGATTGCAGCATACCAGGCGACGAATTGCTTTGCCTTGAGCATCGATACCCGGCATCCAGAGAAAAACTACATCCAGAACTGGACATAAAAGTGTGGGTTTCAAAGCCTGCTAATCGGTAAGAGAGGGTTTTTGCTGAGGATATGTGTGAGGAGTTCTCTCATATCGCTAGAGGCGGGGATCTATATCTTAGAGCGGTAAGATCATCCCGCACACCCGGAATAGAATGGTTGAGTTGTGCGGAATAACTGCCATGACCAAACTCCTATCATTCTACAGTCTCCGAGACGTCACGCCAGACCAAGTCAGGGATTGCATTGCGAGGTTTGTTCAGGACAATCCCTTGGATGACATGGAAGCCGTCCATGAAGCAAGTTCCTATCTGAAGAACTGGAGAGCGGCGGCCGATCAGTACGTCGTCACGATTCCGAGTGAGCTTCACGGCCATTTGACCGCAATAACTCAAAAATCAATCACTTCGCTGGGTTCATTGGTAAAAGTGTTGTCCATTGATCCCTACACCGTTCAAAATCGTAAGAAATCGGCCCAAAACGGCAAATCTTTCGTTCAGCAGGAACTTTTCCCCCAAGTTATATAACTTTTTTTCGGATTTTTGGGGAATCAGGTGGGTAATCCGCTGGATCTGGTTAAATTCCGTTCGGATCGGATCGGATCCCAACTGTGATGATGCCCCGCCTGTTTGAACTGGAAACGGATCAAAGGTGAGATATGATACGCCAGAATGGTGAGGAACATGTGCGAATCAGTCCGATCATTTTTTCGGTGATACAGAGGATGCAATCCGAGGTCCGATTTCATGGCACGGAATGCACTCTCAATCTCCGTGAGCCGCCAGTACATTCGTGCCACCTGTTCTAGGCTCCAGTCAAGATGCGTGGTGCGGATCACATATCCACCAGAAGCCCGACATTTTTGTTCATGTGCTGCTTTCCGGGTAAAGGTCAGACTTGTGGCATACCGCTGCCCTTTTCGAGGGCCCGGTTTGTCCGTGATGACCACCTCATACAAGTGAGATACATCTTTATGCTTTTGCTTCAAGCGCCCGAATTTGATGTGTACTTTCTCCAGATCCTTGAGATATCTAGGCTCGGAAAAGCCTTTATGTAACCCCGTCAGTTCGTGTCTCGAATCTGCTCTTCGGTGTACTGCTTCGCTTCGCTATGGATATAGTGCTTGGATGTGAACATCAAATTTTAGCAACTGGTTCGATAGAATCTGGTCTTAGAGTGCTTCTTTGCGGGTTTTTCCGTTAATATTTTTGATGGAGATTTACAATGGTCAGTGAGAAGAATTTTTAAGAATCTTGACAAAAATAAATATTACAATGGTGCGTTCAAACCCCCACAGGACCGGTTTCTGTGAGAAACGAGGCTCGAATCACTAAAATCTTCATTTCCTGTTTTACCATGAGACACCTATGGTGGAGAGATCCCACCCTTTTTACCGTTCCAATTGAGGATATCCTGATTGACCCGGATTCCCGTGACCATATTCCCCGCGTTCTGCGTGCTTTGCAGGCGATTTGGATGCGGCCGGAGATCCGAGATCGGATCTTGACGATCATCCAGAGTCAGGTGGGTAAAGGGATCCGTCAAGACACAGGTCGTCCGGGGATGACCTGTTGGAGCATTCTTGTGCTGTTGCTTTTGAAGCAATCCATGAAAGCGACGTTTGATCTGGTGACCGAATTGTCCAATCAGCGCAAGAACCTGCGGATTATGCTGCAAGTGGAAACCGAGTACAAGGATGCGTTGCGTTTCAAGCGGCAGACGATCACCCAAAATGTGGGTTTGATCAGCGAAGCGAGTTGGCAGCAGATCAATGAGATCGTGGTGGAGATGGGCTACAACCTGATGGCCAATTCAAAGGCGACTCCCGAACAAGGAAGTTGCGATTTGTGTGTGGTGGAAACCAATGTTCGTTTTCCCACCGATGTTCGCCTGCTTCATGATGCCACATGGAAATTATTGCAGCGTTCGTACAAAGCCTGAAAGGTCCTGGAGTTGTGGCAGATCTGTAGTCTGAAGGGATGGCGACAACTCGCTCATATGAGGAAATCCTTGTATGCGGCTTATCTGGTGGTGAGCACTACAAGGAAGTGCAGATCCAATCCAGAGGCGGTTCTATCGTACTTGGACGCATCTTCACAATTTGACATGAAATCAGTTAATTTTCAGGTCAAATTGTGAAGATGGGTTTAGAGATTCTGGAGAAAATCCGGCAGATCCGACTCCCATGGATGCTTAACATATTGTCCGCTGTCCCCTTGCAGAATCAGTTTATTCTCGTTGTTTATATTCTGGGGTGGATTGCGATAATCTACACTTGATGCGCACAACTCAAAGTTGATCGTAAACTCTGTCTGATGCTCCACTCTAGAACCGATGGCATTGAGGAAAATATAGGCACAATGGCAATTACATGCTGGCACCCAAAAGACAGCGTTGTTCCTCACTGGGCAAATGTACAGAAAAAAGGATTTTGCTTGCTGCAAGTTGGTTGGAAGGAATCTGCCATCAACCCCACACGATTTAAACCAGTCAGAAATCCTAAGAGCACTCGCTAATTCCATAGATATAGTAATCTTACCGCTTTTCTCTGTTCCCAGTTGCCTGTGTATTTCAACCGTAATACATACTTCCGTTACTTTGCCAATAGAAGTGAAGGTGCTGTGGGGGATTCCTAAACCAGCGACATAACATTCACCTAGCGTCATCATCATGATAAATTTCGGGGATTGATATAAAATTTGAAACCGAGAGCAAGCGTGTGACTCATTCTACTCACACATTTCGCTAATTACCTCGTGTGCTCCGTATAGATTCCATTTAAGGCGAAGCGGCATGTCCATCCAAGAAGGGATGGGAACCAAAATAGTTAACTCTTCCATGTCCAACCAATCACGCCCCACTTCGCCATTGACCTCAGGTGGTTTCAGTATGTATCTCTCTCCCAACCACTCCTTAGGATTATTTTCCTCTCGGAAACTCCACTCCACACTCTCCCTTGGAATGATCGCCAACATATGTCCATCAACAACAAATGCCCGCCAAACTTCCTGCTCTTCGCCAGGATTAACAAGCACATCTAGTTCCGCACCCTCGTTGGGGAGCAAAGGTTGAAGCGTCCACGAATCATCTGGACTCGGGTCTATTCGTAAGCGATCAAGCCATGCTTGGACATCGGCTGTTTTCGCCCCCCGATAATCTCTATCTTTTGCTATGTGAAGCGTGATGTATTTGCCTAAACAAGAGATTTGCAACTGCCCATCTACAACCGCCCGCATTCCATCAACATCCCGATACTTAGCCTCTGCTACAGGGCTTAAAAGCATGTCTCCCACGGCCCTCCACATTTCGCGCCGTTCTTTTATAGCAACCGACGCTTCCACCAACGCTCGGAGTGCATTTATAGTTGCATTTGATTTCTCAATCGGAGAGTCTTCATAAACGAGTTCATTGGTTGGCATAGTGTATACATCTATACCACAACCATCTTGCAGCGCTTCAGCAGCTCCACCCAGACTCCAAATAAAATTTGCACTCTCCTCCCCATCAGAAAGCCATGGAATCTCCATTTCTAATTTGTCTCCCGTCAACCATCCCCAGTCCCAGTAATCTCTCGAAATATCCAGCCAATCCAAGAAAGATATATCATCATTTACCATACGGGTGGGAGATATCTCAGGTAGAATATGGAGTTTCCCAATTCCTCTGCTAACCGCCCATTCCCTCTTCTGCCCATCTATCTTTACGGGTATCTCCGTCCAGACATTATGATCCAGACCCGAGCAACATTTGATCCATGCTTTGTTCGTCATAATTATTCCTCCTGTAAAAGTGAGCCCACCCTTACAACTCTCAATTCTGAGATCCCCTCTGCTATTGATCTGCAAATCGTAAGCGGTTCCGGTTATCCTTGAAGCCACTCTCTTTCCATCCTTTTCTACGTAACGTTCTACTCCGGTCCATTCATCTTCCTCTTTTTCCCATTCTATACTCCAGAGATCCCCAATCGCCTGTTTATCTGATTGAGCCGCTACTGATACCATTGTAATAAGTGGTAAGACAAATAATAGTAAATGGATTTTGATCAGTCGTATCATCTTCTTGTGCGTTATGGTAGCGCATGTCTGCTACCTAATAATGGAGATTCGCATCTAACCTGTATTCGTGCCAGAACCCTGCCTCTTGAAAATTAATTTCCGTAATGACATGGACGATTTTTGCAGATCAGTACCTTGATAATGATGTAGTCTTAGTCTGTTCCGCCCACCTTGTTAACAAGGAGGATTGGGATATTGATAAAACTACCAAAAGGCTATCCATGTTTCAAAAGCGTTGCTTTCTGAACAGACTTCTACTCGTAGTGACAAAAATTATAGGTTCTCCACCAATGCCCTGCCGAATTCGCTGCAGCTCAGGAGGGTCGCGCCGTCCATCAGACGGTGGAAATCATACGTGACCCGCTTCTGTCCAATCGTCCTCTCTACAGCACCAGTCACAGCATCCGCCGCCTCCTTCCATCCCAGATGACGAAGCATCATCTCCCCGGAAAGGAGCACCGAACTAGGGTTCACCTTGTCCAGACCGGCATACTTGGGGGCCGTCCCGTGCGTCGCCTCAAAGAGAGCTAAACCCGTGTCGTAGTTGATATTTGCCCCCGGAGCAATCCCGATCCCGCCAACCTGCGCAGCCAGTGCATCCGAAATATAATCCCCGTTCAGATTCATGGTCGCAATCACACTGTACTCTCTGGGGCGGGTCAGAATCTGCTGCAGAAAGGCATCCGCAATGACATCCTTGATGATCACTTCATGCCCGTCCCGGCGCAGTACATGCCAGGGGCCGCCATCCAGCGGCTCCGCACCAAACTGCTCCGCCGCAACCTTATATCCCCAATCCCGGAATCCCCCCTCCGTGTACTTCATAATATTCCCCTTGTGAACGAGCGTCACGCTGGGTTTCTGTTCGGTGACGGCATACTCAATCGCAGCACGCACAATGCGCTCAGTCCCCTCCTCAGAGACAGGCTTGATCCCGATCCCGCTGCTCTTCGGAAACCGGATCTTCGCGAAGCGCTCGGGGAAAGCCTCCCGGAACAGTTCCTGGAACCGCCGATTCTCTTCGGTTCCACTTTCGAATTCAATACCGGCATAGATATCTTCCGCATTCTCGCGGAAAATGATCATGTCCACCAGCTCCGGATGGCGGACCGGGGACGGAACTCCGGAAAAATATCGTGTCGGCCGAACACACGCGTAGAGATCCAGCTGCTGACGAAGCGCCACATTCAGGCTTCGGATTCCGCCGCCCACCGGCGTCGTTAACGGCCCCTTGATGGCAACCCGGTAATCCCGGATGGCCTGCAGCGTGTCTTCCGGGAGCCACTCGTTAAACTTCCGGTGTGCTTTGTCTCCCGCATAGATCTCGAACCAGTGAATCGCCCGCTCCTTCCCGTATACATGGGCAACCGCGCTGTCCAGTACAAAACGGGCCGCCGCCCAGATATCGGGTCCAATCCCATCTCCCTCAATAAAAGGGATGACCGGATGGTTCGGAACTTGCAAACTCCCGTTAGAGAATTGGATCGGCTCCCCCGATTCAGGAGAAGCCAGGTGTACATAAGACATGATGAGTTAGAATAAAAACTTTGTTGATTACAGTTTTCCAAAGAGGGAACGTATACGCAGTTCCCACACCTTAAACGCCGCTTCACGAACGATGGCCGAACTCATCTTGCTCTGCCCCTCAGTCCGCTCCGTGAACACAATGGGGATTTCTAGGATACGAAACCCCCTTTTCCAGGCACGATACTTCATCTCCACCTGGAATGAATATCCATTACTGCGGATTGCCCCCAGTTTTACCGACTCAAGAACGCGGCGATGGTACGCCACAAAGCCCGCCGTAACATCATATACGGGCAATCTCGTGACAATCCGTGTATACCAGCTTGCTCCATAGCTAAGCAGGAGCCGGCCAAGCGGCCAGTCTACCACGCGTACGCCTTTCAAGTACCTGGAGCCAATGGCTACGTCACATTGATCAGTTTTAATTGCCTCAATCAGACGCGGCAAATCATTCGGGTTATGCGAAAGGTCGGCATCCATCTCACAAATCACTTCATACCCGCGCCCCAGTGAATAGTCAAAACCAGCGAGATAGGCCGTCCCTAATCCCAGCTTCCCCGGGCGTTCCAGAAGGTCAATTCGATCTGGATAGTCTGACTGCATACGGCGGACAATATCCGCCGTACCATCTGGAGATCCATCGTCCACAACCAGCGCATCCAGATCGGAAGATTGCTCCATCACACGGCGAAGCGCCAGAGCAATATTCTGTGCTTCGTTATAGGTCGGGATGATGACAAGGGTGCGATTCATAAGGCGCAGCAGAAAGATCTTTAACTTCCAGGGATCACAAACACCGCATAAGGGTATACAAGGGTTGGACTCGATAAAACTCCAGCAATTATCTGACTTATCCTGATATCATGGCTTTGATGACGAAAAGTGCAGTTCTGCACAATGGCCAGTCTGATGTCTCGTATGATACCATTGAGACGAAACTTCCCTTTCGAAAATATCCAGGTGACAGGTTTACTCATTCGGATCTCGGACTGAACGTAGCAGACATTGGCGACATCTATCGGAATATGCTTCTCCAGCGGCGCTTTGAAGAGCGCTCTGCACAGATGTATGGACGACAAAAGATTGGCGGTTTTCTACACTTATATATTGGTCAGGAAGCCATCTCCACCGGATCGGTCTACGCCTTGAAACCTGGATTGGATTCTGTCATCACAGCATATCGAGATCATGGTATCGCATTGGCACTGGGAATGTCCTCTAACGAATGTATGGCCGAACTGTTTGGGCGCAAAGATGGATGCTCAAAAGGAAAGGGAGGCTCCATGCACTTTTTCAGCAGGGAAAAAGGGATGTTTGGGGGGCATGGCATTGTGGGCGCACATATTCCGGTCGCCGCCGGCATTGCGTTTGCGCATCGGTACAAGAATGATGGCGGCGTGTGCGTGTGCTATCTCGGAGACGGAGCGGTGTGGCAAGGGTCTTTTCATGAGACACTGAACCTGGCATCACTCTATCAGCTGCCCGTGATTTATGTGATTGAAAACAATCAGTACGCCATGGGAACCGCCGTAGACCGCGCCGCGGCCGAGACGGACCTCTTCAAACAGGCAACCTCCTACAAAATGCCGGGATCCCTCGTGGATGGAATGGATGTGTTCAGCGTGTGCCAAGCCATGCGGGATCATGTTGCGCTTGCCCGTAAAGGACAGCCATCTCTGGTGGAAATCCGCACCTATCGCTACCGGGGACACTCCATGAGTGACCCTGGAAAGTACCGGACCAAAGAAGAACTGGAGGCAAAAAAGAATGAAGACCCCATCCTTCGCCTGAAGAGTTACATCATTGAGCACCAGTTGATCACCAACGAGGCGCTGGATGTACTGGATGTAGAGGTCAAAGCCGAAGTGGCGGCATCGGTGACCTTTGCAGATGAGAGCCCGCTGCCCCCGCTGGAAGCGATCTATGAGGATGTGTATACACAGAAAGATTTCCCTTTCCTGAAAATTTAAAATGGCAGAATTACAACTACGAGAGGCCATTCGTGCGGCAATGGTCGAAGAGATGGACCGTGATGAGGATATTTTCCTCATGGGGGAAGAAGTGGCCGAATACAACGGTGCCTACAAAGTCAGCGAAGGAATGCGGGACCGCTACGGAGACCGGCGTGTCATTGACACGCCAATCAGTGAGAATGGATTTGCAGGCCTGGGGCTTGGAGCGGCGATGAATGGACTGCGCCCCATTATCGAATTCATGACCTGGAACTTTGCATTTGTAGCGATGGATCAACTCGTCAATAATGCCGCGAAGATCCGCTATATGTCGGGAGGACAGTTTTCTTTTCCGATTGTGTTTCGCGGCCCGAATGGTGCAGCAGGGCAACTGGCCGCAACCCACAACACATCCGTGGAAGCACTCTACAGCTGCTTCCCCGGACTGAAAGTGATTTCCATCTCCAATCCGGATGACGCAAAAGGACTGCTCAAGTCCGCTATCCGGGATGATGACCCGGTGATCTTCCTGGAAAGCGAATTCATGTATGGAATGCGTGGCGAGGTTTCGGATGCAGAAGACTATACCATTCCCATTGGGAAAGCACGGATTGCCAAAGAAGGGGATGCCGTCACCGTCATTGGACATAATAAAAGTTACTGGCGGGCCATGGAAGCCGCCGAAATGCTGGAGGCCGACGGCTATGCAGCCGAGGTCATTGACCCCCGTACCATTCGTCCCTTTGACTGGGATACGGTGATTGCATCCATCAGGAAAACGAACCGGTGTGTAATCGTTGACGAGAGCAATCCGTTTGCAAGCGTTGCCTCGGAGGTTGCATTTCAGATTCAGGCGCGGGCATTTGATGATCTGGATGCGCCCATATCCCGGGTTACCGCCAAGGATACGCCCGCGCCATATGCTAAAAATCTTATTGAATACTACTTACCCAGCGCAGAGGATGTCTATCGTGCCTGTCGCGAGGTGATGTATCTTGACTAACATTCTTTTCTCCACATGGACTGACAAATGCCGATTGCAATAGATATGCCAAAAATGACGGACACCATGGAAGAAGGTGTCCTGGTGGAATGGGCCGTTGAAGAAGGAGATAACATTGCCGCTGGCGATGTAATCGCACAGGTGGAGACAGACAAGGCCACGATGGATGTGGAGGCCTACGACGATGGGGTGCTGCTTAAGAAGGTTGCCCAGGCCGGCGATTCACTGCCCATTGGCGGACTGATTGCAATCCTCGGAAATGAGGGAGAGGATATATCCGGGCTGCTGGCAGAGCATGGCACCAACGGTACCGTGGCCGCAGCACCGCCTGAGGAACCGGTTTCGGTTGAACCGAAACCAATTCCCGTTGAAACCGCTCCATCCGGTGATGCGCTGCCCGCTGCCGGTTTGCCAACCAACGGGCGAACGAAGGCATCTCCGCTGGCTCGGAAAATGGCTTCCGATCATGGCCTTCCATTGGTAAATCTGATCGGTTCCGGCCCTGGAGGACGGATCATTAAGCGGGATGTACAGGCACAGATTGGGCGGGCTCCGGCCCCAGCCGCCGCACCTGCCCCCACTTATGTGCCATCCGACCGGAGCGTGGATAGCGTGCGCATTTCGCAGATGCGCAAGGTGATTGCCCGGCGTTTAGCCGAAAGTAAATACACATCGCCTCATTTCTACCTGACGGCGGATGTAGATGTGGCGGCACTGATCACGCAGCGTACCATGCTCAATGATTATCTTGCAAAATCGGGCGGCCCCAAAGTTTCGTTCAACGACTTTGTCACCAAGGCCTGTGCCAGCGCTCTGGTACAGCATCCAGATGTAAACGTTACCTATGCTCCGGATGATGGCGTGATTCTCCGGTACAACTATGTAGACATTGGAGTTGCGGTAGCCATTGAGGATGGTCTGGTCACACCGGTCATCCGTGATGCGCAGCAGAAAACCGTCGCAACTATTGCGCAGGAAATTCAGGCACTGGCCGTGCGGGCCCGTGACAAAAAGCTGACCCCCGAAGAAATGGAGGGATCCACATTCACCACCAGTAATCTGGGAATGTTTGGGATTGAATCCTTTACGGCGATCATCAATCCGCCCAATGCCTGCATCCTTGCCATTGGCGGGATACGAGATACACCGGTTGTAGAAAACGGTGCGGTTGTCGCAGGGAAGCGGATGAAACTGACGCTTTCGTGTGATCACCGAGTCGTGGACGGGGCTGTTGGTGCACAGTTCATGGCCACCGTGAAAGAATTACTAGAATCACCTCTGAGTCTGTTACTCCAAACGTAGTGAGCCTGCCTCTGGATTTGTAACGGTTATGCGGGTTGCACACATCAGCGACCTCCACTTTGGTCGACTTTCTTATCCAGACATACAGGAAGATCTGATTGACAGTATTCGCACGGCAGAATGTGATGCAGTGCTGATCACAGGTGATCTGACCCAACGGGCAAGGAGAAGCGAATTCAGAGCAGCAAGAGCATTTCTGGATGCACTCCCCACGCCGCAGCTGGTCATTCCCGGCAACCATGATATGCATGCGTGGTGGCATCGTCCAGATCTTCGGATCTTCAATCCATTCCGGCGATACCAAAAAAAGATCTCCAAAGAGCTTGAGCCGGAACTCTCGATTGACGGCCTGGCGGTACTAGGACTCAATACATCACACGGACTCTCTATCAAGGGCGGACGCTGCATCCCGGAACAGATTGGGCAGATCCACGAGTATTTCCTGCCGCAGCCCCCTGACACATTTAAGGTTCTGGCAGTTCATCATCCACTGCAGCCTCTTCAGCCATTCAAGGAATTTGATGTGGCCCACCGTGGAGAGCAACTGGTGCACGCGGCCATGGAGTGCGGTGTAGATGTGATTTGTGCCGGTCACTGGCACCTGACGTATATTGAATCCTGTAATACTGTTTTGGGGCGAATCCTGATTTCGGTGGCGGGCACTGCCACCTCGGATCGCGGACGTTTCCCGCATGGCGGGGCCAATGCATGGGTGCTTATCGAAAAAAACTCCATGGGACTGGATACGCAGTTTTACCGTTATGAACGGGACACACGTATATTTAACCTAATGAACCATACACGCTATCTGCCGGATGGGCAGGACGAGGAAATCACATGATTAAAATAGACAAACTGATCCCCCTGGCGGCTTTCAAAAAACCTTTGGAACGGATGTGGGAGGCATCTGAAAAGAAACTCTGGGCAATTGAAAAAGCCAATAAATCAGGGGACAGCAATGCCCTCGTTTTTACCCGTGAGGGGCGCTATGTCCCTCAGGATTGGACTGACTGGACCCGCGGATTCCGAATCGGATCCATGCTTCTGCAAGCCGAAGCGACGGACTCAAAGGAGTTTTTGAACTACGCCCGTGATGCCACCGTTGAGCACATCCTTCCCCAGATTACCAGTTTTGGTGTCCATGACCATGGGTTCACGGTCACCAGCACATTTGGCGCCCTCCTTCGCCTGATGGATGAAGGAGTGATCCCGCACAATGAATGGGAGCGCAAATATTATGTTCAGGCCTTAATCACCAGTGGAGTTGTTCAGGCAAATCGCTGGACTGAAATTGAAGACAATCTTGGATTTATTCATTCCTTCAACGGTCCGCATTCTCTTTTTGCGGATACGATCCGATCCCTCCGTGCCCTGGTGATTGCCCATCTGCTGGGAGGGGTCTTACGGGGAGAGGAAGATCAGATGTTTAGTTTACTAGACAGGGTAATCGCCCATATCATCGCAACCTCCCGGTATATTGTCTGCTCCGGCTTCAAGGATCATGGGTATGATGAGCTGGGCCAAGTTACCCATGAGGCAATCTTTAATGTCCGTACCGGAACCTATCGCTGTCCAAGTACCCAGCAAGGGTATTCACCGTTTACCAGCTGGACTAGAGGGTTGGCATGGATTATTCTGGGATTTGCCGAACTGTTTGAATTTTTCAGGCTGCTTCCCAGGCACTACCGAAGGACACTGGGAAACATTGAATTTGAACTCTACGATGTACTTAGGTGGACGACCGTCTACTACGTAGAAAACTCACCAACCTGTGGAGTTCCTTATTGGGACACCGGTGCACCCGATCTGGAGAATCTGGAAAACTGGGCCGGTAAGGATGCAGATCCGTTCAATGACTGGGAGCCGGTGGACAGTTCCGCCGCAGCAATTGCCGCACAGGGTTTTTTGCGGCTCGGAAAAATTATGGGGCGAAGCGATGGCAGGAGATACCAGATGGTCGGCCGCAAGATTGCGTACACTTTGCTAAATGAACCCTATCTGAGCACAGACCCGAACCATCAGGGCCTGCTCCTTCACAGCGTGTACCACTGGCCCCAGCGATGGGATTATATACCTAAGGGTTCATACGTCACCCATGGAGAAAGTGTGATGTGGGGCGATTATCATTTGCGGGAACTGGCACTCTACATAGGAAGGCTTGCAAGGTCGAAAAAGTATTATGCCTTTACGAACTTTGACTGGGACCCGCTTGAAGTGCAGCATTACCCCACAAAAGACTGGACTGATCTCTTGTATGGGAGCAGGCCACTCTAGCGAATGCGTCCGAACTATTCCAGTACCCGTGACCGGCGGCGATTGCTCCCCTCCGTATCTGTGAGCCCATCCCCTAGATCCTCCCGCATCCTGTTCATATATCCAAGGAGTCGATCCACCACATCTGGATGGGAATCGGCGAGATTGGTGGTTTCTCCAATGTCGGACTGCAGGTCAAACAGCGATAACCCAATGGAGTCCTGCCGATAGGCACCCTGAAAGGTCGGGGTTGCAAGCGTGGCCCCATGAATACTTCTGTAGTGATGCGGTACGTGCAGTTTCCATTGACCGGAGCGGACCGCCTGGAGTTGATAGCCCTGATAAAAAAACAATGCCTCATGCGGCGAGGGGCCTCCATGAAGCACATCAACCAGCGAACGTCCATCAAACGGAAATGGCCCGGGGGATGCCCCTGTCAATGCGGCAACGGTTGGCATCACATCTATCGCCGAAGCCATCGCACGGGTAACGCCGGGTGGAATGATCCCCGGCCAGAACATCAGCATCGGCACACGATGCCCTCCTTCAAACGTGGTCCCTTTTCCTTCACGCAGCGGGCCGGCATGCCCACTGTGATCTCCCTTGATGAGCCATGGGCCGTTGTCTGACGAAAAGATGACCAGTGTATTCCCGGTCAGATTGTAATGCTGCAGCGTCTCGATGATTTGGCCGACGGACCAGTCGATTTCCATGATCACATCTGCATAGAGACCTGCACCGGATTGTCCCTCAAAGGCCTCCGAGACAAAAAGTGGCACATGCGGAAACGTATGTGGGAGATACAGAAAGAATGGTTTATCGTGATTGGCATCAATGAACGCGGTTGCCCGCTCCGTATAGCGCCGGGTCAGCTGAGACTGATCCGGCTCCAGTTCAATCGTACGAAAGCCGTCCACCAGCGGAACCGGCGGATGCTGCCTCGCAGGCGGGTTGGGATTCTTGACTGCGTCCGGTGTCATATCGTTGGAGTACGGAATCCCCAGATACTCGTCAAATCCATGTTGCAGCGGCAGGTGCAGCGAGTCATGCCCCAGGTGCCATTTCCCGAAGATGGCGGTGGCGTAGCCCAGTCCTTTGAGCATTTCGGCCAGGGTCTGTTCGTCGGGATGCAGGCCGCGTCTTGACTGCGGCATCAGCACGCCGGGAATTCCGACCCGCTGTGGATACATCCCTGTAAGAAAGGCGGCTCTGGACGGGGAGCAGGAGGCGGCGGCCGTATAGAAATCTGTAAATCGAAGCCCGCCTGCGGCCAGCGAATCCAGGTGTGGCGTAACCAGGTCCTCTGCCCCGTAACTGCCGAGATCCACCCATCCCTGATCATCGGTGACAATCAGGATCACATTGGGAATTTCGGGTAGCGTCTGGCAGCCGACCATGGCAGGCACCACTGCGAGAAAAATAATTCGACAGCAATTCATCTACGGGGATTCGCCCTCAGAAAGAATTCATACTATGGTGCACACCGTCAGGCAGCACCTCTATTGGGCTATAAGATACCAAAATCACCTGCCATTACCGAACTCATTTGTACAGCGAAAACAAGCCATCATCTTGACCTACCGTCTCGGCTGCTCCATTGGTGCCAATACTGCGGGTCAACCGGTCATGCACCGATTCAGTGATCAAAAGTATGCGAGGTCGTGAATCAGATTGTATTCTGATTGTGGTTCCACGAAGAGTTGTACTGTAGGTCTTACGAACACCAGAACAAGACGGTATAATCAATGAAAGGCATTTCGGTGACGGTTTCTTCTTTTGTGTTGGGCGCGGTGATCCTTCTAATAATACAGATGGGGTGTACCTCATCTCAAACCCCGCAAACCCCGGCTCCATTTTTGGTTGAGTTCTCAGCCGACACGCTCCCGTCGTACAATCTTGAGGGAGAGTTATTCATTTCGAGTGACTCCCTGGGAATGCCTAACGAGATCGCCATCGGCGAAGATTTTGTGTTCATCGGGGACCCGTATGCAGGTCAGGCGATCACTGTTTTCGATAAAGAGTCCGGTGATTTTGTAGCACATACAGCTACAAAGGGAGACGGGGCCAGGGAAATATCTTATCTGGGATCTATGAACTTCAAGCCAGAAACCAATTCGGGATGGCTTTATGCCTATCCTGGAACAGCAAAGTATTTTGACGGCGAATCCATAACTGATAATACAATCCGACTGACTGGTGAGGGAACTCCAATGGATCCAGTATGGGTCATTGGAGACAGCATCATTTCTTCGGGATTCTATGAATCTGGCAGACTTGGTGTGTATGCGCCATCTGGAGAGTTTATTCGAACGATAGGGACCCTTATTCCAGGCGAAACATCCATCTCTGTGATGGCCCGGCAGTACGCCTATCAGGCCATCCTGAAGGCAAATTCGGCGGGAACGAGAATTGTCGCTGGATCCCTGAATACAGATCGGATTGAAATTTTTAACACATCAGAAGTGCTCCACTTAATTCGCGGCCCAGGTTTTCACGAGCCTGAATTCAGTATTCTTGATTTTAATGGGAGCCCGCGTACATTCATTGAAAACGAAACGATTCAGGGATATATCAGCATTGCTGTCACTGATCAACTCATCTTTGCCTTATATTCTGGCAGAACTAGGGGCTGGGTTCGCAGCCAGGGGTACTTTTCGCCACCTAGTCAGACAGTAATTGTTTTTACATGGAACGGGTCTCCTGTCGGGGTACTGGAACTACAGGACGGGGCCGTGGAAATTGGGGTCACCCAGAATGGGCAGTACATCTATGCGGTTTACCGCAACCCTGAACCGATAGTCATGCGCTATGACATCCCTGCTCTGATGTGATCCATCCGGTATCCGATCAAGAGTAAACGAAGGTCGGGGTTATTGTGTTGGATTGATCAATCGACCAGATTAGACTACTCGTTAGTGTCATCAATCCATGATTGAATCAAAATTCAGAATTGATTATGGTTGGCTGCGAAATATGCCCTATCTTGACGGAGAACTTATCACGACACAAGAGAGATTCTTGCAAAACTAACAATCCAGGCTAAAAAGTACTCTTGGGTGCACTCAAGTGAACAAAAAGCCTCAAGATTGAGAATTTTGCAAGAAGTTCTATAGTTAAGAATTGTCGGATGATGGGAACAATTTGAGTGCCCCGGAGTATAAATGCCCATTAGAATAATCTAAATTGTTAGGTTGTTCTTATGATTTCAGTAAACTAGCAGATTGAAGATATAATGAACAAGTCTAAATTGCCCACTGCTGGAACCGCTAGGCTAAGTGATGCGGAGTTGGTAAGGTTGGTAGACGATGCCATAGGCGGAGATCAGATCGGGAGGGGAGGTTCGATGTTCGTCGCCCATCAATTTAGATTTGATGAATATAGGCACCGAAGAACTACAGAAAGGGATGAGAATCGGCACAGGGAGATGATGCAGATGTCCGAGGAAATGGGCAAGTTTACAAGGCATATATATCGGTTTACAATAGCCATGTTTATTGCTGCCTGTATTAGCACCTTTGCCACTGTTATAAATGTGCTGCTAGCCATTAAGGGCTAGCAGCCCGTGGATAAAGTATGATCACAGAGTTAGACAGTACGACTGAATGTCGTAGATAGCCAAACCATCTATTTTCCTCCCTTTATGAGACTCTAAAGGGCGAAAAACTTCCATTCTATAGCTATTCTGAGTAGTCTAATCCCAAAACATCAACCCAAAAAGCGTTGCTAAGGTTTTTCTGAACTTTATCCACAGGCTACTAGAGAATTCTGACTACGAATGAAAAAAACACTCCATCTTTTTGAAGCATTTACCCAATACAGTGACACTGGATTCAGAGGAGATGTCGCTGTTGATGAGTTCAATGGCGAGACTGACATTCAGACTTGGCTAACCCGGAATGGACAAATAGACGAAGATGAGCATGTGGTAGGAATAAGCGTCACCCTTTTTGACGCCGGCAGTTGGGGAATTACAGTTTACATCCATCGTAGTCAAGACGAGATGAGTCTCCCTGATATCGTTCAAAATGGCATATCCTTACAACTCAGACAATTGGATATAGACATGGATCCTCTCAAATTCCTTAACAAGCTCGGTCGATTTGAGATCGTCCTACGAGAGAAATGTCTTCCTCTGTCGCCTGAACATAAACGAACATCAATTGACACCTGGCGGCCTCGTGATGACCAGTTATAATAGACGGCATTAATGCTGGGAACCAGAATGGACCGTAATATCTGAGATCAAATGGAAAGTATGTCCTTGGAAAGAAAAATTGAAAACATGCGCAGGTTGGAAGAAATCTGCCACAAACATATAGATAGCCTAGTAGATGTGGTGGATGGAGAATATCCGCAGAGAGTTGTTCCCTTGGTCAGTGTCTTGTTTTACGTGTCAATGCTCCGAAGAACATTGGAGTCGGATCGGGAAAACGGGTCGGAACATGGAGTTGAGGCAGCAAAGTACAACATGTTTTAGTCGAAACTGCATCCAGCATATCAGATTAGCCGGTTGATGGCATTAGTTACTAGCTGTGTGATCTGTATATTTTTCCTGACAGACTATATACACGGACCGTTAGCCCGCTTTTAATTCTACTCTAAAACTAAACCGGCCTTCAGCAATGACACGCTCATTCGAATATGATCAGATTCAGACATTTAAGGCCCTGAGGGCGGACATAGAGAGATTCGAAAACGATGCTCTAAATGAGAATCTGGTATGTGATTGCAAAGTTTGGCATCTCTGTGATCACATATTTGAATATCTTGGCCCCAATTCACCGTTCAAGAAATTGGCCGACGTTGAAAAACACGCTAAGGACACCTATCCTGAAATTGCCACCTCCAAGATATTCGTAACGCATCGAAATACTGGACGATCACAAAGTATACACCCTGCATCAAGGGGGCCCGATATCGGCCCGGCGACTTCTGTAGAAACGATTTTGACTTCAAAGACTTTCATGTTTCTGGGCTCGAAATAGAACTGCCGAATGCTAGCAAGGTGCTTTTCTACGATGTAATCATAAGCGCTCTGAAATTCTGATCTAATTTCCTCGCAATCCACATGGTCACATAACAACCCATAACAACTAAGAAATTCTGCACTTAAAGCTTCCCCGTGACAAACTTTTGGCCACCAAGGCTGTTCATGGAGGGGGGATAAATTCTGTCCAAGAAACTCCAACATTTCAGCGATTCCCAAATCATAGTATCATGACCGTAATCATTAAAATTTTTGGCAAGACAGTTAGCACCATACTTATATCTGTTATTAGTGGACTACTGATTGCTTTCGCATTATTTCTTTTACGAGAGAGAGTATTTCCCTTACCCGAAATTGCTGGACGTTGGTGCGTGGAAACGCACACTACACAAACGCAGAAAACTGACTATCAGGACATGGTAATACAATACATGGCCATTTTACTGCGGGAAGGCTCTACTGTTAAGGGGACAATGGAAAAAATCTCCGAAAATGCACCCAACAGCGACAACCCTGGACTAAAAAAATATGATCCTGAGAATCGTGTACATGGAGCCGTGGAAGGATCCATCCAGAAACTGTATACTGGATCCAAGGATCAAATTGTCATACACATTATTGAAGAAGGTGAAAGGCGTGTTTCTACTCAATTTCATGATCTTACCATAGAACATTCAGACACCTTATTCGTAGGCGCATTTTTTTCAACGGCTGCCAACTCTGAGGGCAAGTCTGTATGGCGCAGAACTATGCAGGGGGAGGAGAATTGTAGTGATTCTCTGTTCTACGACCTCTAACTACTATCCCTCCACATCCATCTTCGTGAAATAGTCTCCACTGGGGCCCTACAGTTCACTTTCTCACTGAACATGATGCCCCCCAATTCGCATGAATTACTGATCACCGTACCTGCCTGTGTTCTGGCCTGAATTCCCGTAATAAATGACTCCAACTTACAGCGCATCAGCATCGGCAGCCACTGATTGCATCTTAATGACCAAGCATAGTTCAACATTTTGCAATACTGACAACTGGTTCTACCGGCATTTGTATCTGTGTCAGGTCTGATATATATAGTCGTCGCAACCTCTGAAGAAAAATTTTACAAGTAGATTTAAGACCATTCTCCCATGCATTCAAAAAACCTGTGACCCGTTGCGAGTTCTCATAGTGGCTGACTAGTTGTGATAGAATCAATTCCTATCAACCATCTTTGATTAGATCCGATTTGCTTGCCACACGAAAAGTAGATGATAAGAGCCCTGCTTTGTCTCGGAAGTTGTTTCTTTTTTCATCCAATCGGCGCTAGACACATCAAATGCGTCATCAATGATAACTGCCCTGTTGACACCTTTTTCCTGCGAAAGTGTCAGCAAATTTGTCATTAAGCCATAACCTCGTAAGGGAATTTTAGTATAAAACGGTAAAGCCGTCCAGTATCCCGATCAGCATTCTCATCCAGAGTCAGAGTTCCGCCGTGATATTGTGCACACTCACGGGCAATGTACAACCCAAGTCCCCTTCTCTTAGATTTTTCCTTAAGTGAAAAGAACGCTCGAAAAACTCTTTCCTGATTCTCTTTTGCTATTCCGGTTCCATTATCTTGATACGAGACAGTTAGAGGATCAACTCCCACGGAGATGACGATTTTCGGTTCAAACTCAGGATCACCCTTCCTTCGCACATCAAGCCAGTAAATTGAATTCGAAATCAAATTTTCAATGATTTGTACGATCATGCCTTTTACGGCCCGTACACGAACTCTTTGCTCTGGTAGTGACAAAGTTAATCTTATGCCATGACGCTTGAACTGCCCTTTGTGTGAATTAAGAATATTTTTTATCAGGATGTCCAGAGAAAAAACTTCCTTCCTTTGTCGGGCAGAGATACTGAGAGGATCTAGGATACGAAGGCTCTTATTGAGAGATGTCATTTCAGATTGAAGAACACCTAGCAAACTTTGTATCTGATCTGGAACACCTTCACCTCGCAGAGTCTCAATGGCCCTAAGTGCATTTTGGGCTGATCTTGCCAGTTCGTGCGCAACTGCCTCAACGAGAAGACCAACTCCCGCCATTTGTATCATCTGTCTTTTTTCAATTTCAACCTCAGCACTTCGCTTCTGAATTCTCGATAAAGACACACCCAATTCGGCAAAAACTTGTTGTAAATCATTTACGCTCTCCGTGGAACCTGAAGCAACAAGTCTGATTCTCTTCAGAGATGTGTCTGCCCTTTTCTGTAAAGATGAAATCTCTGTCTTCACCCTGATCTTATCTGGATGCGGATTTTCATGACGTTTTTGAACATCTAAAAGGAAGTCTCGGAGACGACTTTGGATCGTATATTTCAGCAAGTCAACAAACGCCTGTTGTTCTGGACAAACACGGAGTCCCTGTCGATTCGTTTGATCAACAAGTTTGGGATTCCCCAGCCGTGAAATTGCTACTTGACCAACAAACTGGGCTTTATTCAGCAGATAGCCTGCGCTCCCCAATGCCCTCTTGTCTAACTCAAGCCAGTCATCATCATCATCACCGTACGGCAACACTCGGAATCCATCTCTGAAGAGAAGAATTCCTGACCAGCGCCGCTGCAAATCACGCACCTTGTTCTGTGTTCCAATGCTGTCAATAGCCCCTAACCGTCTCCTATTGAACCAATACGCTTCAAATTCAAATTCACCCAAATCATTCATAGCAGAAAATGGGATTTTTTCAGATGTTCCGGTAATCAATCCTTCCAAATCAGACTGACGGTAAACACCCACAGCCTCCTCGTGAGGATGATCAAATCCTAGATCTAATGCTCTGAACAGGTATTTTAATTCAGGACCAGAATCACCCATAATGTAACTCCCTTTAACTGCCGCGTGTGCGTGATCAAAAAGAGTTTTGTCTAAGCGGGGAATTGATACACGCGTTCCATTCCAGAAAACTGCGATTCTTGGGCGTCGTTTGGTATCCACAAAGGGATCGGTAAGGCGTGGAAATTCCTTCATGCAAAGTTCCCTGACATACTCAGATGTCCAGTCAGCCGTCAGTGCCCCAATGATAAGCCGCGTCCCACTCCAATTCGGTTCTGGCTTTAGATCACCTTGTGTAGGAGAGATATCAATTTCATCAAGTGCGGCATCAATATCTTCAAATTCTGACCAGTCAATACTTAAAATATTTAGATACCTATCAGCCAAGGTTGCTGTTTCAACCGTCAGAGAATCCCCCAATCGCATCGCCGAGAGCCGACCGATTCCTTTTTCGCCGAGATAGGGTGCTTTTTTTTCTTCGTAGGAACAATCTGCGAATGCAGCATCTATTGCACGCTTTCTGGAGGCGGTGCCAATTGAGAGGTAGTTATCAATAAGATCCCGCTTTGACATCCCCGTACCCGTGTCGGATACAATGATCCTATTTTCACGGGCATATACTTCGTCAAGGACATTCACAAAGGACTCTACCCCATTGACTTTGTTAATTGCTTCTCGAAAACGACCAAGGGAATCTTTCGGCGCAGATGGATCCAGTGCTTTGCATACATCTGACTTGAGTTGGCCAACATCCTCAGTACCGCTGGTTGCTCTACTCTGGAACTTAAGATAATCATTACGGCGAAGAGCGATCTCAAAACGGATCTCTGCACCGTTTGGAGACCGAGCATCAAAAGCATTTTTGATCAGTTCATAAAACGCAACGATGTCAGAGCTAATCAACTCTGCACCGAGTTCCAGTACCGTTCGAGCACAGACCTTGAACAAACCGTTTACCCCCCTTTTCGATTATCTGAAGTATTTCCCTTGCGAAGAATCGAATCAACAGCCTCCGACGAACTCCAAATTGGTTCCCCACCACCCTTTTTGAGCATTTCAGTGACCTTAGGAATACCAGCTGCAGCAAGGCTGTTGGCAAGAGATATCATTTTGCGAGGCTCAGATACAATTTGCTCATCATTATGCTTACTAACCGCAAGTAGCATCAGCATATCAATTCGCCAAGGATCTCTGGCTAATATACCTCCATCAATCAATTCAATGACTTCTGTTGCCAGCCCACAATGCCGGATAGAGCGCACCATGTTTTTGCCAACCCTAAACTTAACGATAGCCTCATCAGACTGAAAGACAGTGCTTTTGTCATTGACGGCGCTCACGGCCTTTTTCAACCAGTTAAGCCGTAGAGGAAAGGTTCCGTGACTAGAAAATGAATACGGCGAGACCATGTTCTAAAGACGAAACGGATTTAACTGTTTGAAGATCTGAAGTGTCACGCTAACGTAGTAAAAATGGCACCAGTTGTGGAGCAGATATATATGCCCCCCTGATACTTGTAATGGATATCAAGGAAATTTGTTGCCATCTCACTCTAGCATGAAACTTTTTTGTGCCATGGAACTCCAGCACAGAGCCCAGAATAGCCGAACATCTACAGAGGCGGCTATCCTCTATTCTATGATCAGTATTCGGGTGAGTACCAATCGGCATGTGTTCATGCGGCGGTATGAAGGATTATCCATGATTGCGACCAAAATTAGATACCAACCAATCGTACATAGAAGGGATTGGAACCATGTACCGGTTCTTGTGCTTTTCCAGTACGCCTTTGTGCAGTGCCAGCGTAAACAGTTGCTCCGCCTTAGCCTCTCCATAGGCTTCCTTGAGCGGCCCAGTCAGATCTTTCTTTGCAACACTGCGCCGTGCAGGCAGATCCATAAGCACACCGGCAATGCACTCAAGCTCATCTTCCTCAAACTCCTCCACCCGCGCCTCATAAAACTTAATTCGCCCACTCTGTCCCTCTTCCAGAACCGCTTCCAATCCCATATCCGTCATCTCCCCGCCACTCAGTTTCAACTGTCCTAAAGCAGGCCACACATACGCCATAATGTGCTGCGGCCAACCATGCGTCTCTTCGGCAATCTCGTTGACCCATTTCGTGGGGTTGCCCTTCGCCCTACCCTCTTTCTGAAGCCAGTCCTGAATGATCGCCTGCGTGAACTCTTTCTTTAGCATCCCCAGGGTGATCCTGCATCCTAGATCAAATCTTGAGATATCCAGATCCACAAAAGCCTGCATGGTTGCACCGAGCCCGGCAGCGATCAGAATCACGGGGCGGCCCGCTCCGCCCAGATGGATTACCTTTAACATGTCCACCACCTGCATAAACCGCTCCCCTTTCTCATGCGAGATACGCGCCAGGCGCTGTGCTTCGTCCAGCAGGAGGAGTAGCGGCCCCTTTCCCTTTTTGATCACATCCAGCGGAGTTCTTACTCCGCGTCCCACAACCAACTCCGTCTTGAATGCGCCTAAGTCTATGTTGACCGCCCCCTGCTGGAGCCAGACGATCCAGTTCTGCCACGAGGAACGAATTGATTTACGCAGTTCCTCCGGATCCAAAAACCAGCTCGGTTCCACCTCTGCCACCGCATATCCACGCTCTCCTGCAATTTGCCCACATTCGGTGAGCAGAGCAGTCTTGCCCGCACCAGGTGCTGCCTGAATCAGGACAGAGGTGCCAGAATTCCCCCTCTTTGCCCTTTCCAGCAACTCCTTGAAATTATCCAGAATTTTTACACGCCCATGAAAATAGCGAGCCTGGCCTCGCTCCCGTGTGGCGGGCTTAACAATGGGGATTTCCCGTGATTTGCTCATCGACAGAATGTACTGACAATAGCCTTGGAAATTGTTTTGGAAATTATTTGTTCCGTACCCCCATCCTGCAGACCTGTCCATCCCCCATTCTGTACCTATCTTTATGTTCAAATGAATTGGCCAATTCTACGGCCATTCACCGCTATTTCCTGCCATTTTCCGTGTCTGGTACATCATGCCAGCCACCTGCATCTGCACCAAGTACACGATGCTGGCCTGCAGATCCGCTCATCCACCACAGCTGTTGATTCCCCTTCGATGGAGAACTGAACCTGCCAGACTACGATTATATGTTGCAGAGGACACAGAATAATCTTGGATCCGATTCGGAAACGCTTTGTACCGCTGACTCCCGAAGAATGAGTACGACAGCACTTCGTCCAGTATCTCATTCGGAATTTTGGAGTCCCTCCTGCATTAATTGGCATCGAGGTATCCATACCAATACAAGATCGTTACTGTCGGGCAGACATTGTCAAGGTGTGGAATCCAGCCATAGCGCACATGGAGATGCGCAGAGAGTCGCTGACCATCTTGGGATTGGTTCACGACGCATAAAAATAGATAGTCAGGCAAAGTATACGGTTGTCGCCCGTGGAGATGCAGAGATCTGTTTACGTCTGCCTACACGCAAAAATTATGTGGAGCGTATTTGGGACCATGCAGCGGGGGCTCTTCTGGTGACGGAAGCCGGGGGAAGAGTGACCGATTGCAGAGGGAATGAATTGGATTTCAGCTGTGGACAAGGATTGGAAAATAACTATGGGATTGTGGCGACAAATGGCAGAGATCCCAAAGAAGTCCACATTAAGCCCGCATCAAGATAAATCATTCGTCCGATTTGGAATCTATGACACTTACCAGTTAATACCGAAATGATCCCTGCACACTCATTCCAATATCTCCCAGCGTATCACCGCGTTCATGTGCTAAGCCAAAGACAGAAAATGCCAATCGGTCCCATGGACGAAATTCACCTCCCAAACGATACATACTCCCCTGTGGTAGCCGTATCAATCCCATCACCGAATGTACCGTACCATCTCCCCACGGGATCCCATACCCCACCTCCAATTCGGTTCGGTGCGCTTTTGCGCTGAGCGGCACTGCATCAAGAATCGTCTGTTGCCTGTACACGGACATCCCCTGCCCTCGTCCCCATGACGGACGAAGGCGCATCATCAATCCCTCCGACCTGCTACCCACCTGTAACGATCCCGATATTCCCCACTCAGTAAACCCATCCGCAGTATGCATCACCAGTCCCTGTGTGCGCACTTCTCCGAGCAGGTACCATGTCGAATGCGAAAAACGTAGGCCACCGCCGAGTTCCAGCCCCGTACCTGTTTCTGCACTCCCACCATCCTGACGCACACTCATCTCTACATAGGGACGAATCCCATTACTGATCTGTGTATTGGCTTCCAAGCCTGCACGAACCCGATGTACATCTGCCTTGATGTTGTGATCCTTGATCTCGGCATCGGTCACCAAAATGTCACCATGGTAACTGAGACCAACTGCACCGCCCCGTGCCAAGGCTCCCCGAACTCCCATTGCACCAAATCTGGACACCAAATCCCCTTTTAACTCCAATACCTCTGTCTGCCCACGTCCAGTACCTGCACTCACCCATACGTCCCAACCTGTACGCGCATACGACATGTACGGATAGATGCCTGTCAAATCTGCGGTGATATCTCCAGATTGCCCGGCCATCTCAAACGATCCGTGTCCCCCATTGTGTGCGAGAAGTACCCCCACAAGCCAGCGCCCCTTATTGTTCCAGCGATAGTCTGCTCCCAGCATTCCTGTCGTCACTTCTCCAGAAAGTGTCAACGCATCCTCTCCACGGCCATTAAACTGTTTAAATGCACCCTCCCCCCATATGCTGAAGGATCCCCTGGGCAAAGGCATACTCTGAGACGCGCGGCAACCCGCCAGAAGTTCGCCTAATGACGGATCCCAGGAGGAAGCCGAATACCAGAGTTGTGCCATCTCTGCACGCTCTGCCGCCCCACATGTTGCACCATCTGCTATTGATCGGAACCGTTGCCCCAATGCCTCCACGACCTGCACCGAAGCAGTCCGTACAAACCGAGATACATATGCTTCTAAGACATCTTTGCCGACTGTCGCAGACTCCTGAATGGTTGCCACTCCAACCGCCTTTGAGATCTCTGCATGCTTTGCCGACACCAGATGTACGCTGAACGTCTCCTCCTGCCAATCCAACCCGTCTTTTAAGAACGGAACTGCTATCACGGCTTCCATCGTTCCCGGTGCAAATGTCACAATCCCTGATGTGGACTCATAATCTTTTCCTGCCTTGGCCGTCCCATCCTGTGTTTGATATTCTGCCGACACTATTTTGCGCTGCGGCTGAGATAGCGATACAGGAAAACGGACCACGCCTTCCTCTTCCAGTACCAGCGCATCTTCCACCCGAATTTTTGCGCTCCCGTCATCGTCCAGTATCGTACCTATGCCGATACCCCGGCCAATTTGTGCATTCTCACTAGCGTTCGACAGTGTAACGTTAAACGTTTCTTTTTTTTCCGGGAGTTCATCGTCAATGATCTTTATTTCAATCACACCGCGGGTTGCACCTGGATCAAAGATCACAATCCCGCGGGAAGCCGTATAGTCTAGGCCCGCCTCTGCCTCCCCTACATCTGAACTCGTATAATTGACAGTCACTATCTCATCTGTGGACCGATTCAACTCAATACGGAGTTTGAGACTTTCTTCATTTTCAATCCCTCGTCGATTCAAAACAGAAATTATCAACGGAGCCTCATCGTTATCTATAATCGTAACATCGATCATATGTATGGCGTCGTAGCCGCCCCCTGATGAAGTGAGTACTAACGCTACCCTGTCATTTACATAATCCGTGTCATCCTCTGCTGCGGTCAATGTCACCATCTGCGGAACCTGCCAGTTTGTGGATGTAAACGTGAGCGGGATGCCACTCAAGGTCAAATCTGTTCCCACATGTCCAGTGAAGCCTACTGTTACAGATCCTGATGGCTTTGCTGTCAGGCGGACCATCAATGGATATGTGCCCCCTTCGTCCATCGTGACATCTTCCAACGACATGATCTCTGGCTCATCATTGTCAATAATCGTGACGGACATCTCATTTGTTACACTCCCATAGCCGCCCCCTCCTGCACTCAAGGTAAACGTCTCAAAGTCAGAAATAAAATCATCATCCTCGGTGGCACTCAGTGTCACCTCCCATGAAGTTTGCCAGTTATCCGGCGTAAAGGTCAGAGAGGTTGGAACTGCAGTGAGATCCCCCACAGGACTAGGAACGGTTACCGTTACCACGCCAGAAGGTTGTTGAGCAAGTGCAACCTCAAACCTCTCCGATCCTCCCTCTGGAACGGTCACCGATGCCGGGCTCACAATTCCTGCTAAATCATTGTCTTTGATGGTCACATTGATCATTTCTGCGATCCCGGTATAGCCAACTCCGACGGCCATTAAGGTTACCACGATCTGATCATCCTCAATATCAGGATCTTCTAGAGCACTCAGTGTTACCTGCTGTGTTTGGTCCCAGTTGTCTGGCGTGAATGTTCGAATTTGAGGGGTCAACATCAGGTCGGTTCCCGTGGACCAGATCATCTCTACCGTCACCTCACCCAACGGCTCTGAGTTCAGTGCCATATCAAACGTTTCCATTCCCCCTTCCGGTACCGATACGGACGGGGGTGCATCAATACCAGCTTTATCATCATCGGTGATTGTAACTTCCACAGAAAAAGTACTTCCAGTCACGATCCCTTCAGGCAATTGATCTTTATCTATAGCCACCGCGAATATCTCATTTCCCTCATCCACTTCATCTTCAACAGTGAGAATCACATACGTTCCGCCCGTCTCTTCAGACTCGATCTCTATCTGGATTGGAATCGGCACTTCGTAATCCTGGGGAGTCGTGCTGACATCGGTCAGAGTTAATGGAATCGTCACATCAGTGGACAATTCGGTCGCCAATTCAACCCTCACCATTACTGATTTCCCTTCCTCCACCATCCTTGGATCTACGGAAAGCTGCGCCTGCACTGGTGGATCCGAATCATTATTGATAATCGTAACATCTTCCGAAAAAAGACTGCCAAGTTCCACTCCTTCGGGCAGTTCATCCTCCACAATTGCCACTGCAAACGTCTCATCTTCCTCGTAGGAATCATCATCAATCGTGTACAGATCACCCACCCCCGCTAACTCGCCTGCCGGGATTATGATAGTCGGAAGCGGATAATAGTCATCGGCTGTCGCCGGGTAGGGAGCAACGGGGATGTACTCCAGGGGAATCTCAACATCACTGGACTGCTCCAGCGAAATCGTTGCCGTAATTCTAACGGAATTCCCTTCCTCCACATGTTTAGGAAATGCCGCCAATGTCACCGTGGTGGACACTGGTTCATCGTTATCTTCTATCGTGAGTGTATGGATATTATCACTCCCCGCTGTATATCCCGTTTCGGATGTCAGAATGAGTTCTATCGTCTCGTCCTCCTCTATCACATCGTCATCAATAATCGTTATCTGAATATCCACTGAGATTAACTCAGCAGCCACAAAAACATTCCCTGAATTCGTAATTCTATAATCCGTGTTTTCCACTGCTGAGCCACCCAGATTGTAACTCAATGATATACCCTCCTCAGGTGAAGCCTGACTGAGATTTACCGTCACATTGTGTATACCGACACCTTCATCCACACTGGATATATTTGATTCGAAAGTAACCTCAATGTCATACCAAGGTGGTAGTGGAGGCGGCAAATCCTCTTCTGTCTCAACAATGTGTACATCAATACAAAGCATTGCATTATCACCACACTTCAACACGGCAGTGTCTCCGAAAGCAAGGGCATTCGGCTTAAATCCAGGGGTAACGTAATCCTCAGACTCTACGACAATAAGCCAACCAATATCGTCCTGCCCGCAAGTCTTTATTCCAGCGTAAGACCCGTTGGCAAAAGTGATCTCTGGCGAGCGAAGCACCCATCCGGTTTCCACTGAAATCTGTGGATTCTGACACTGGGTAATCTGTCCTGTATCGGGATCCCCCACATCATTGATGCCCTTTACAAGCCACAATACCCCCGTTGAGTTCGTCACCTCCGTCCAAACTGCATCGTCATGTGACTGATATTCCCACCAAGTCTGTCCAGAAGCAGAACGTGAAATTCCCACCACTCCGAGGGTAACCGCCAATAACAGAAAAAAGCGAGCAGATGGAAAAGTAGGTTCTACCGGCATTGTTGTGGATAGAGGTCAAGTCCCCCACAGAAGAAGAGGACAGCGGATCTGAAGTTTTCAAATTTCCGGTATCCTCGTGAGACGGCTTTGATTTCCTGGATTTTCCCATTGATGCGTTCGGCCTTGCCATTGGATTGTTGATGACAAAGCGCATTGCACACGCCTTCGTAGTGTCGTTCAAACATCTCGGCGACCTTGGTCACCTCCTTGATGGATTCCTTTTTCACACTTTTAATCCATAGATCAAAATAGATGTCGGACTCGGAGTAGGAGTCTCCTCCAAAGATGGACTTAAATTCTTCCCGCAATCGCCAGGCAATGCTGACCTGGAAGTTGGCGGCCTGGATGACGTTGAAGACTTCGTCCTGTTTCTCCGTCCGTTTGTCTTCGTTTTTCAAGAGTGCCCAGCGACTATGTTTGAGTTCCTCATTGTTTTTGGCTTCCCGCCTGCGCACTTGGTCAATGGCCTTATTGAGATACCAGATCAAATGGAAGCGGTCATGAATGAGCGTGGCTTTGGGCAAAAGTGCCTTTACCGCCGAGATGAAGGCTTTCCACATGTCCATCGTCACGGTCTTCACGGCCTCCAGTTTCTCGCCCAGCGTGCGTTCTAACACGGTCTTTGTGCTTTCCAGATCCCGCCCCCGCACCACATCCAGAACGATCCCATCTTCCCCATCTGCCAGAACCGTCATAAATTTGCGCCCGCGCTTATACGACTTCTCATCCAGACTCACATGATGAATCTCTCCCAGTTTCCGCCGCTCCATGCCGCGCGATACACTGCGATGCAT
>JAJECE010000063.1 GCA_022822185.1 Rhodothermales bacterium
AAACTTTGCGGCATTAGGAGCGCTTGGCACACGGGAAGTAACGGTGGGAACCAATGGTAATGCCACCTTTAGCGTTGACACTGTTAACGATAAGATTAAAGAAGATAACGGCTTGATTCAGGCAACGATCCAGAGTGGCACGGATTACGAGATTGCAGAAGCACCGAATCATACAACCAGCGTGATCGTAAAGGATGACGATATCCCGGTGATGAGCATTTCCGGGGGAAAAACGGTCACCGAGGGTAGTAGTGTCACATTCACGCTCAGGAATGAAGTAGAACATAAAGGTGTGTGGGTCAATGTCTCTATCAGTCAGACGGGGGATTTCGCTAAAACAACTGCTTTAGGCCCCCGGCGAGTATATCACTCTGGCTTTATCCCCACCGCCACCTTCACGGTCAGTACTGTGGATGATGCTGTCGACGAAGCAAATGGTTCGATTCAGGCAACGATACAGAGCGGTATAGATTACGAGATTGCAGCGGCACCAAACCACACAGCCAGCGTGACTGTAGAGGATGATGAAGTGCCTGTTGTTCGTATTTCCGGGGGCGAGTCAGTGACGGAGGGGAGCGGTGCTTCATTCACACTCAGCGCCACTCCCACACCGGGAGCAAACCTGACTGTGAATGTCACGCTTTCACAGACAGGAGATTTTGCTGCATCAGGCGAACTGGATGCACGAGAGATAACAGTTGGCACCGGTGGCACCGCCATTTTCGATGTTAACACTGTGAACGATGCTACAGATGAAGAAAATGGCTTGATTCAGGCAACGATACAGAGCGGTACAAATTACGAGATTGCAGAGGCACCAAACCACACAGCCAGCGTGACCGTAGCGGATGATGATGAGACGACCGTTCCGGATGCACCGACGGGATTGAATGCTAAGGCATCAGGCAGAACACAGATCAACCTGTCCTGGACTGCACCTGATGATGGAGGCTCTGATATCACAGGCTATCGGATTGAGGTATCCACGAATACAGGCACATCCTGGGATGATCTGATAACGAACACAAAGAGCACGGCCACAAACTATAATCATACAGCGTTGGTGCCGAGTACAACACGGCACTATCGTGTTAGTGCAATTAACTCTGTGGGAACAGGGCCCGCCTCAAACATAGCGCATGCCACGACAGACGCTCCTGCCCCGACGACCCCGACAGCACCGAGAGAGCTCAAAGCGGTTGCATCGGGGAGTTCACAGATTAAACTCTCATGGACTGCGCCATCAGATGATGGAGGGGCTGCCCTTACGGGCTACCAGATCGATGTATCCGCGAATGCAGGCACATCCTGGGATGATCTGGTAACGAATACAGAGGGTACGGCCACAAACTATGATCATACAGAGTTGGCACCGAGTACAACACTCCACTATCGTGTTAGTGCAATTAACTCTGTGGGAACAGGGAGCGCTTCAAACACAGCACATGCGACGACAGAAGCACCTCCAGCAACTGCACCGGAGGCACCGACTGGACTAAAAGCAATCGGATCCGGCAAAACCCAGATCAATTTGTCATGGACTGCACCATCCGATGATGGAGGGGCTGCTCTTACGGGCTACCGGATTGAGGTATCCGCAAATACAGGCACATCCTGGACTGATCTGCTAGCGAACACAAAGAGCACTGCCAAAACCTATGTACATACAGGACTGGCTCCGAGTACAACCCGCCATTATCGTGTAAGCGCAATTAATTCTGTGGGAGTCGGTCCTGCCTCGAACATAGTAAATGCCACAACCGAAGCAGCAACTACTCCGGCATCTCCAGCGGATCTAAATGCAACGGCATTGGGAGAAAACCAGATCAAGCTGTCCTGGACCGCACCATTAAACACTGGAGGTGCCGCCATCACAGGTTACCGGATTGAGGTTTCATTGGATGCTGGTGTGATCTGGTCGACACTGGTTACAAATACAGGCAATACTCTGACAGCCTATGCCCACACAGAACTCACACCGAATACCGCATACTCTTATCGTGTCCGTGCAATTAATTCCGTAGGAGTGGGGCCGGTATCGAATGTCGCAAGTGCTACGACTGAATCTACGCCGGTAATTGTACCAACAGCGCCAAGCGGGCTGCGTGCGACTGCATCTGGAAGTTCGCAGATTCATCTGTCGTGGGTCGAACCGTCAAATACCAGAGTTGCAGCGATTACGGGCTATCGGATCGAAATATCTTCCAATGCAGGTACGATCTGGTCGAATCTGGTAGATAACACAGGGACTGCCGCGTCAACCTATGTACACGTAGGACTTACCCCAAGTACGACCTATTATTATCGGGTGAGTGCGATCAATTCTGTGGGAACAGGGCCTGCCTCAAATGTGGCAAGTGCCACCACAGAAGCTCCCGCATTTACTGTACCGGATGCTCCAACCTCTCTAAGCGCATCCGAATCAGGGCGATTCCAGATCAACCTGTCATGGACAGCACCATTAGATGATGGAGGGGAATCCATTACAGGTTATAAGATCAAAGTATCAGCGGATGCCGGTAGATCATGGAGTGTTCTGACTGCAAATACAGGGGATACCTCCACCGCCTACTCGCACACGGGGCTAATGCCGAATACGACTCGTCACTATCAAGTCGGCGCAATTAACTCTGTGGGAACAGGCCCTGTGTCAAACATGGCAGGCGCCACGACGGATCCCCCCGCAGCGACGGTTCCAGAGGCTCCGACTGGACTGACCGCAATGGCATCAGAGGAGAGTCAGATTAACTTGTCCTGGACTGCACCGAATGACGGAGGTGCGGTCCTCACGGGCTATTCAATTGAGATGTCTACGAATGCAGGCACAAAATGGCTCCGCCTCGTGTCCAACACAGGCAATACGGCCACAACTTATACTCACACAGATCTCGTGTTCGGTATAACATACTACTATCGCGTGAGGGCAATTAACTCTGTCGGGACAGGTTTTGCTTCGAACGTGGCCCAGGCTACGCTTGAGACTCCTGTAATCACTGCTCCGACTGGACTGATTGCAACTGCGATAGGAAGTTCACAGATTGATCTATCGTGGACAACACCATCAAACCATAGAGGCGCTACGATCACAGGCTATCGGATTGAAGTGTCCTATGATGCTGGCAAAAGCTGGTCGGATTTAGTGGACAATACAAATAGTTCTGTCACGGCCTACATGCACACTGGACTCGCTCCGGGCATGACATGTTATTACCGCGTCAGTACCGTTACATTGGTTGGAATAGGTCCGACCTCAAATATTGCACATGCGACAACCGATACGAATGTTGGCGGGATAGAGGAAACTGAATTTCCAGAATCAATGACGATCTGGGGGAATTATCCCAATCCATCCTCTGCGGGGACAAGCATTGTATTTGATCTGCCTGAGCGGGCAAAGATTTCTGTAATGGTGACAAACTTGGTTGGGAGAACGGTAGTCAGCACCTCGGAGAGATTATTCAACCCCGGCAGGAAACACATATTTGAAATTAGCACCAATTGCCTGCCCAGTGGAATCTACCATTACACCATGGTGGCTATCATGCAAAATCAGGCCGTTGCCATGTCAAACCTCATGGCGATTGTTCGATAATGCAATATCAAACTTCCAGTTTACACTTGTGATTGTAAAGGGAATGTCGAGTAGCCGGGGGGATCCCCCCGGCTCTCACAGAACCGTGCGTGAGCCTCTCAACTCACACGGCTCTTACCATGCAGCCGCTGGGTATAACGGCCTTGCGTTTTGCGCCGAAGTCCTCCCGCTTGGATGCTTCGTTGCCTGTGCCCCTCCTAGATTGAAACTTTTAAGTGTCTGCCTAGAATAAAGTTACTGCCGCCAGACACTGTATCTTGATTTCGATTCCGATCATCACACCCATATTTGTACGATCTTACGCTCTGCGATAAACCTTGCTGCTGCAGAAGTATCTCCTGTGGATTTGCTTGAAATAATCTCAAGCGTTCATGCACATGAAACGATCCTGTATCCCCCTTATTCTTGCACTAAGACGGGAGTCTGGTGAATTGGTCCGTGCTCCAGAAGAATCCCTTGAGGTTACCGCAGACATATGTAACGAAATCCGCAAGCCCCCCGTCACGACCAGACGCAGCTGACATGACATCCCTGATCTCAGTATGGACAGCAGAGTTAGTTCAGTGAAGTGGTACGGCTTACCAGCAGGCGCTGCAATGCAAGGACTGACTCATGGGTCGGATCCAAATTCAACAGTATCTGTAGCGACTTATCTGCATCCGTCCAGCTGCCCTGAGATATATAGTTGCGGGCCAGATCCAATCGAAATTCAACCACCTCCGGTGCCAGAAACACTGCCCGCTCAAGGTGTTCCTCCGCAAGTTCCAACTCCTGTCTGTATTGATGCAGGATGCCCAGACGAAAATGTACCCTCGCAGATTCCTCAAGATCATTGGCAGCACTGTAGTACTCCACCGCTTCCCCCAAACGTCCCTGCGCTGCAAGTGCATCCGCCGCATACGCATAGGGCAATGGCAGATAAGGATACTCCTGAAGCAGTGCTAGACTCGCCTTCAGGGCGAGATGGTAGGCCCCCTGCTCAATATAGTGCGTCCGCAGTTGATCGGTTGCCGCAAACCATGTCAACTCTGCCTGATCAAGTTTATGCGCAAGTTCCTCCGCCACAGAAAATGTCCTGCTGGTATCCAAAACGGACGATAACGGAGCATCCAAAGGCCGGAAAGGCCAGGAATTCAGGAGTTTTTGTAACCGCAGTTCTCCAAAAATAGAATCAACCTGGGTGAAGAGAACTTCCGCGCGTGCAACCTGCCGGGGAATATAATGTACCCGCTGACCTCCGATCCGAGATTCATATACCGCATCGTAGAACGCATCCGCAAAAATGAAATATCCCTCCAGGTTCGGATGCAGATGCTCCAGCATCAGGTCTGATCCAATAATACTCTCACGGGCCCGCTCACGCAGATATCCCTGGATGTCCACCAATACCGCACCCCAATTCGCGGCCTCCTCACGAATGATTTGATTTATCTCCTCCGTTGCACGAAAACGCAGTTGATCCAGATCCTTCGCCATAATATAGGCATGACGAGCCTGGTCGTAATTACCCCGCATATCCAGCAGTATTCCCAAAGCAAACCAGGACTGGGCGGCCATGGAATCCAGTGCAATAACCTCACGCATTCGCGCAATGGATGTGGGCAGGGATTCCGAATGCAGCGCCGCCGCATAGTCTCTTTCCCATTGATCTGAATCGGTGGACGGCATCAATCCATTCTGGAAAGGTGCATGGGTGCGTTCATTACTGGCTACCGTACCAATGAATACAGGAATCCCATGCTGCCGATACTTGTGCAGAATGCTGCGCAGATTTCCCCTGAACTGCTTCATCCCGGCCTGATACAGATCAGAATGAAGCGCAATCTCCTGTCGCTGAACCATTCGCTCCATCAGAGTCGAGGAACCATCCTGACGCTGAACAGCAATTTGTGCAATCCGGCTCAACCCACTTCGGAGTAACTGGAGTATCCGCCATGACTGAAGCCGGAGATACAAATTTATAATGTGACGCTGGCGCCCCAGTGATTGGGATGAGCCTGCCCCAAGCGCCCCGTAGAATTCATTATGCCCCGCATAGATCAGGACTGCATCCGGCGATTGCTCAAGAATTTCATCCACCTGATCCAGAACCGTATAGGAATTGACCGCGGCCATTGCCACATTGACCACTTCCACCCTGCGGGCGGGCCAGCTCTGCTGCAGGCGCTGCTCCAGCATACGCGAAAAACTGCCTCCATAATAGTAAGGATACCCGGCCGCACTTGATCCTCCCTGGACAAAAATCCGCAGCGTCAGGCTGTCTTTCTCTGCACGAAAGACATCATGTAATCCCGTTGGGACCCGGACTTCCTGGTTAAAATAACGGTGAGCGGTCTCACGGTTCATGACCAGATAATCCGGGGCCGCCTCCACGGGCACAAAAAGCGGATAATCCTCCCCAAAACCAGCAATCCGAAGCCCCCCCTCCAGAAATGCAAAAAAGAGCACGGGAATGCTCCACATCAGCACATAAAACACTCCCTTCCTTATGCCATCTCCCCGGAACATCAGCGAACAAGGGCAGCAGAGATGGCTGCTGGACCAGATCTGCCGTTCATTCGGACCATGTACAAACCACTGGATAACCCCGAAGCATCAAACAGAATCGTATGGGGTCCTGCCGGCATGTCGTCATTTACGAGCGTCGCAACGCGGCGGCCAAGTAGATCATAGACATCCATTTGGATTCTCTGAGGCTGGTCCAGACTGAACTCCAGTGTCATCCTGTCCCGGAACGGATTCGGATAGCCGCTTCGCAGGGCATACTCCGTCGGGGCGGACAGTGGAGAAGTAGTCCCTACCGTAATCAGACCTGCGGCAGGTGAAGGAAGTCTCCTGGAGGTGTAAACATGAAATTCCCCCGGCTGAAGTTCCTGGGGAATGCTCCCGGTTATATTCAGGGAATCGCCGGAAAAATAGTCGTACCAATAGACGGGAGGCGTAGAGAGCCTTATCGTGTTCGCGGCAGGTAAAACACCAAAATTCCCGATAATAACCGCCTGCATATCTGTTTCCTCATGACGGAGGTGGATGCGTTTTACCGGCCCGGACAACTGCATGGATACTTCTGTTTCCGTGCTGCGGAAAATGGGGGTTTCCTGCCTGATCTGAAGAAGTGCCGCCCATGTATCATACAGACGCTTTCGGAGAGGATCATCATAATACTCCCACCGGATGGGTTTTTTGTCGGTGCGGCCGGGCGCAAACGGGGGACAGTCATCCCCCCGCAAACACGCTTCACCCCGTCTCCCGTACCCATATCCCAATTCCCCAAACTGCCACAGCATGCGAGGCCCCGGAAGCAGAAAATGAAATGCCCCCGCCATCTTCAGACGATCCAGTGCAGTCGGCAGATGCCGGATATTGTAGGTGCCGTGATTGGCAACATCCGAGGGTGCACAGGCCGCTCCGCCCGCTGGCGAACGTGCACAGGCCCCGTAACTGCGCATCCTGTACATCATCCACTGCTCATCATGACTCTCCATATAAACGATAAGATGGGGCAGGTCCCAGTCTCTGCCCCCGTCTCCATAGTAGGCGCGTTCAAAATTGCTTTTCTGCCCCTCATTATATCCCATGAGGGCCTCTCCAAATGAATGCGTCACATTACTCCACAGCATCATTCCGGGAAACCCGCGGTCAATACCGTATTCGGCCAGTTCCCGTTCCTCCCGCTCCTGTGCCCAGTGCTCCAGAATAATGTACGCCTGCGAATCCAATGCCCACATTGCATCGGCCATTCGCTGGATCAGGCGGATACGGGATGGGTCATAACGGTCCCATGCAGCATAATCAGACCCCGTATCACGCTGCGTAAACCCCTTGGATAAGTCAAAACGAAATCCATCTACGTTGAATTCGGTCAGCCAGTATGCATTCACGCGATCCAGCCAGTACTGCGTATAGGGGTGCTCATGATTCAGGTCAAAAAAGACATTATACGCATGCGTGGGAGGGATATTGATCCACGGGTTTGCATCCGAGGATCCGTAAAGCAGAACCAGTGGAGAGGGTAGATCCACATGGTTGTACACCACATCCAGAAACACGGCAATCCCACGCTCATGGGCGGCATCAATGAACCGCTTCAGATCCTCCGCAGGCCCATAGTACTTGTCCGGTGCAAAGAAAAAGTTGGGCTGATATCCCCAGTTCAAATTCCCCCCGAACTCGGCAACGGGCATGAGCTCAATGGCATTGATACCTAGACGCTCCAGATATCCCAGCGTATCTGTCAATGCTGCCCAATCATGTGCCTGCAGAAAATCTCTCAAAAGAAGTTCATAGATGACCAGTTCCTCCGGAGCAGGTGGAACGAAGTCCGTCACCTTCCACGGATAGGGAGACTGTCCGGTCTGCAGAACCGATACGGTGCCCTGTGTCTTTCCGTGCGGATAGGATTTCAGGTTTGGATAGGTGCCGGCGGGAATGGACGCATCATGACCCGGATCCAGAATCAGTTCCGAAAACATATCTGCAAACCGCAACTCCCCATCTGCCACATACTGGTAGCCGACCTCCTGTCCAGAGGGCAGGTTTTCCAGAGGCAGCCACCAGTGCACGCTGTCAGAGCGCAAGGCATCCCGGTACATCCGCCCCGCGTCTGTGATCTGCCAGTCATTGAAATCGCCGATGACATGCATAAAGCACTTGCCGGGGGCAAATACAGAGAGCACCGCCCTGGAAGGATCAGATCGATCATAGGTCACACCATCTTCTATTCCGGCCGGACGGGCACGGTCGATCACTTCGGGGGGTGTCGTCCCAACCATCTGCGTTACGGTCTTCCCTGCACTGTCAACGGCCGTAATTTTAAATTCCAGATCACACAGCACCGAACTGTCCAGCGGATAGTGGAAAACGCCGTCGTCCTGATAGAACGGGAGTCCATCGAACTCCTCACCGTTTACATTCACCGTCAGGCGGATGATGGTCCCAGATGTGAATATCCCCGCACTCACGGCCGTAACAGCACCATCGCCATTGCGGTGCCGGGCCATTTGAAAGATCATAGGGTCCCTGACATCCAGGATGGAGTTATTGTGATCACTGGGATTAGATTTATCATTGAGAGGATCCGTGATCCACGCATGATCGCTGCCCGTATTATTGGTGTGTACATGCACCTTGTACTGGTACGAGCGCCCTGCCTGCAGTGTATGCGTATACAGCCACTGCTGACGCTCTGAATCATAGGCCATCTCCGAGGGGGTGCCGGCCGCAATCCGCCCGCCACTGTTGGGCCCCCAGCCGTTAAACTCACCCGGCAAAAAGGCACGTACCGCATCACGGTCAGGAATCCAGCGAAAGGTGACATCCATGGGCTGTGCACGACACACCCCGTAAACTGCCGGAAACAGCAGAATCGCAAGCGTGATTTTATGGATCATCCAACGTGTATTCACGGTATTCTAGCAAGAAAGGATTGTCCAGCAGATACGCTGGACAATCCTTTCTGATTCATTTCTGACTCGTCCAAAATGTCTCGCACCTGCGGTGCGTTACGAAGAACTTCGTCAAACGGTTGGTGGACAGCGTTTGAAACGCTACTTCACCAGCATCATTCGCTTCGTGACCGAATAATCAGGAGTCTGCAAACGATAAATGTATACCCCGCTCGCAAGCTGCGAAGCATCGAAGGTGACCGAATAGTTTGCAGCCTGAAGTTGACCATCTATCAGCGTCGCGACACGCCGCCCCAGAAGATCGTACACATGCAACTGTGCATTGGCCTGACGGGTCAATCCAAACTCAATTACGGTCGTCGGATTGAACGGGTTGGGGTAATTCGTCCCGAGCCAGATCTCTTCCGGCAATTCTGTACTCTGCTCAATAGAGGTGACAAGTAGTGCTGGATTCAACTCATGCGGAAGCGGTCCGGGAGTCAACTTAAACGAATGCATGGGTAATTCATACTTTGCAGGCCATGAGCCATCGGCATTCGCAGGAATAAAGTGAGCCCGATTACGCCCCGGCTCACGCGTCTCTGTCCCGACCTCCTGAACGCTCATGCTTCGCGTGCCGAACATATAGCGATAGGTCAAAATGTTGTATGATGGGCCTTTGATCATTGCACTGCCGGTATAGACCCCATCTCCGTCATCATCCATAAGCATGAGATGATCCCAGAGAGGAAGTGAATGACCGCCTTCATCTACGGCCTCAATACCTTGCGTATACGCCCAGATCGGATCCCCGAGGTGAATGGACACCGTATCCGTAGCCGGCACGAACGGCTGTGCTTCGTAATCAAGCGCTTCCTTCATGTCCACCGAAAACATGACCTCAACGGAGGTACCCTCAGGCATGATATTTTTCGGGGTTACATCATTGAAATAGGCTAAATCCAGCCGCTGCTGACCTCCCATGAACTCAAATTCACGGTTCACCCCCGTACGATGTCCCTCCTCCCAGCCGCTTGGCGGCTCGGTTCCAAGGGCCTCCATGAAGGTTGCGTCATTGAAGTCCAGAAAGTACTTGTACCCCTGTTTTATTCCGACCGGACGCTCCAGTGCGACCGGTGCCTGGAAGATGGTGCCTCCAGGCTCCTTGAACATATAGCAGTCGTCGGGGGTCTGCGTCCTGCAATCCTGCCACCCGTTAAAATCGCCGAAAACCCAGAGCGTATCGCCACGAGCCTGATCAAATAATCCTATGGTCTCAAAAGCGCTCAAGTCCACGCCAAAGACGACCTGACCTTCGACCGGCAGATTTGGACTGGGAACAGTATCCCCGAAATAAACCCAGTGGAGTGTCGTATCGGCACTGGGCACCGTAAACTTGCGGTTTCCCGCAAGATTCCCCTCTTCCCATCCCGTCATCTCTCCATGCTCCACCACAAACTTATACTCCTGATCCATGCCTGCCAGCGCAGCGGGATAGTACGCAACACCGGAATATATATTATATCCGGCATTGGTTTCATCCATCGACTCACGATCAAGCATCAGGGTCGCGCCCCAGCCAAGCGGCCCAACCACGGTTTCATCATCGGCGAGTTTGATATCCCCGCCTCTGACCCCAACAATCTGATCGGGTGCAGACATGGCGGGATCATACTTGTTATCCGATGAATTCAGGCCGAACATGGCAACCCGATACCAGACCGCGACAGAGTCTGTTTTTGCATCCCAGGGCATCCAGTTGTACCCCAGGTTTTCATCCTCTGAACCCCGACGCCCCGACATTCCATGCCACATCGCCTGCCCCTGGAAGAAATGTAAACCCAGATCTACATCCCCCTCCCCTGCTTCAATGAATGGGTTTGGATCTCCCTCCCATCCGTTCAAGCCTGCATCCTCCAACTGCTGTGAGTAGAACTTGTGCTGGAGCCTCGTCGTATCCGAAATCATGAACGAAACATTCCAGTAATCACTGTCCTGCCCATCCGGGCCTTTTTCGTTTACGAGTTCCAGGGTACTTGCGGCATCCCAGCCAATAATATTGCCGTCTGTCAGCGTGTCCGGCGCGGTTGCGCCCTCCGAACCGCCTGCTCCACGGACTTCAATCAGCCCCATCCCGTTGACTGTATCCGGGACAGAAACCATGTTAAGACGCATGGTGACCGTACGCTGGGCCTGCGCCTCTGCTGCAAAAAATGCACATCCAAGCAGGATGCACATCGGTACTACAAAGTGTTTCATAAAGGTGTGTAACCTAAGTGTTTTGTGAAGATTATGTGAAGATACAAAATTTTACACTAAAATAACAAAGTCAGCGAGATCCGGCTCACGTCATTAAAGTAGCGTTGGCGCTCAAATGCATAGTCGATCACGATCCCGACAAAACCAAAATCGTATCGGAGTCCAGCCCCCAGTGAGAATGACCGGATACTATCCTCCAGGAACAGTTCACTGTATCCTCCCCGCACCATGACCAGATCGCCCAGAAGCCCGATCTCCGCCCCCAGGTTTGCGAACTGATTACTGTTGTTGGGGCTCAGAATATCCACGGCCACGGTGACCCGAACCTGCTGGGTCTCATACAATTCCCCCGCCACGCCAATCCGCATCATCAGGGGTAGATTATAGGAGTCGACTTTGAGGTACGCCCGGTTACTCTCGTTATTGCCCCGGTTGACCGGGTCAATGTCCGCCACCACCAGCAGATCATCCCCCGCCATCTCCATCTTGGTGCCAAAATTTGAAATGGAAGCCCCCAGCCGGATTCCCCTGAACGGAGTGACAAATACAGTCCCGATATCCAGCGCCAGTCCGCGGGCCTGCGAATGCCAGATCTGCTCGGTAATCAATTTTGCCGATGCCCCGAATGCGAATCGCTCCGTCAGACTCTTCCCCCAGGAGAGCGTAAAAGCATACGACGATGCATCAAACGTCTCGCCGGTCCCCTCCTGATCCTCCACCGTCGTGACCTGCATTTGCGGGGTTCCCATTGACGTAATGGCGGCCCCAAGCGTACCGTACTTAGTCGGAAAGGCGGCAGCGGCGTAATTGAAATTAATTTCGGCCAGCCAGGAGGCGTGCTCGGCAGCGATTGAGGATCGGGTCAAAAGCCCCAGCCCGGCCGGATTCCAATACATCGCAGTTGCATCGGAAGTAGATGCCGTCACTGCGCCCCCCATTCCGGTCGCCCTGGCTCCCACCGGAATACTCAAAAATTCGGCCGCCGTTGTTCCCTTGCGGGTGACTTCTCGGGTCTCATTCGCAAACTGGGCGTGCACAACCGGCAAGATGGTGCACCCCCAGACAAGAACCCCGAAACAGATTGACTTTCCCATTATTTGATGATGGCAAACGTACCGGTGGTTTCGCCAAGTGCGGGGGCCTCCACATGATAGAGATAGACCCCGTAAGAGACGGTTAGGGCATCGGAACTCTGCAGGTCCCAGCGAATGGTTCCGTTCATCAGTTCACTTGCAGTGTCATTGCTTCCTTCATAGAGGTGCAGGGTTCGAATCAGGCGCCCGCTCACACTGAAGATGCGAAGCGTACATTCGGGGGGCAGGTTAATAAACTGAATGGCCCGCTCTCCTCTTCCGGTTGAGAATGCATTTAATTGCTCAAACCGGTTCGTGGCCACATACGGATTGGGGACCACGCGAATGCGGGCCAGCAGAGAGTCAGGATTCTCGGTAGATGCTGAGGGCGCACGGGTCTGAAATTCAAACACATCTGATGCCAGAAACGGCTTTCTGGTAATGATCGTCGCCACCTCTCCCTCGGAGGGATTTACTCCTGCCTCCACCGTGAAATTCATCCCGATGCGCCAGGTAAACTGGGGGTCTCCCCGACCACCGACCAGCGCCTCATGGATCAGAATCAGGTCAGACTCCCGCCGGTCACGGTCCGCACTGAAGGTTGCGGGTGCAGTGGAGACTGCACTGACAAAGTCATCCCCCGTCAAATCCCAGAATGCATACTCCACTTCTGTTTTCCGGGTGCCTCCTCCCCCATCTGGATCCAGACGGTACACACGTATGTTCGTTGGCCGTTCGGGAAGCGACCGGAAGAAGGATACATCCAGCGCCGTGGAGCGCCCCTCCCCCGGACCGACCACCTCCACCTGATAATCCGCAGGATTCCGCTGACCGCTGGTAAATCCTGGTGATATATACGGATCCATTACGACTGGATAAACGGCATCATTACTCCAGCCGCTGAGCGAAGAGTTCACGCGCACAAGCGACTCCCCATAAAACTGGAGACTGAACCCAATGGGCATTCCGTAGTCATCCAGCGAAGGGAATTCGGAATCAATCTGCCACGCATCCGATCTGCGGAGCAGGACTCGATTCGCATCAAGATCCATCAATGTGAAGGTACTGGTGGTGATCGTATCCTGCGCAAACCGCCCGCCGGACAGAAGTGTATCGGTGAACGAGATCTGGTAGCGTGCCCCTTCCTGAATAACACGGGGATCAATAATCGTATAGCCGATCCGGCTGGAGGTAGATCCCTGAACGCGCGGCAGATAGCCGTTGACGGTTTCCAGAGATGCTTCCTGATACCCCGCTACGGGGGCCGTGGGAGTTGCCACGACAACATTGCGCCCCGTCTCAATCGTCCCGTCTGCGAGGCGACGGATCCGTACAGGAGTCTCCGTAGGGGAAATATTTGCGGAGGCGGCTCCATAATCGTATGCGGTTACGGCGTAATAGTAGGTGATGCCGTTGGTGACGGTGGAATCTACGAAGGCATGGGCCAGACCGTTATTGCCTTCTCCAGGGCTTACCCGGTCATCCCCCATATAAAAACTGACCCCATTGACCGCAACCGGATGAAATCCTCCAATCCCATCAATCAGATCAAACTGCGCAATGGGCTTGCGAAACGTCAGGTTCCCGCGCCCGTCTGTGATCTGGAGGGCATCCAGAAACGCGGGATCGGTAGCGCGGTACACCCGATAGCCTTCAAAGTCTTTGGACGGCAGTCCAAGAGATCGCAAAAAATCATCATCTGATTCCTCGGACTTTGAATCCCAGTACAGGGTCACACGACCATCCCCTTCCACCGCAAACACCTCGGGCGTAATCGGGGCCTGCGCAAACTGGTAGTCCTCCTGATAGGCATCCAGAGCATTGTCCCGTGCAGCAAGCACTTCTTCCTGCCCAATCCCTAATTGTACGGAAATCGAGATCCGCTCGGTCTGCCCCGCCTTCAGCGGGAATAAGCCGCTGGAAACCGCCAGATCATTATCACCGGGATCAGGTTTCTCTGTATCAAAATCGCCGGGAACCAGGTAATTAAAAAACAGGAACCGGTCACTGACACTGCCAATGGCCAGCGTATTGGCGCCAAAGAGGCGCACATTCGTGATCCCGATCTGATCGGACTCGCTCACATCCGTCACATCGATGTTTTTTTCGCCTGGGAAATTGGTCCCTGCCCCGGATGTGGGTTGTCCATCTCCGTCTCCAAGATCGCCGCTGAATTCAATCCCGTCAAGGCCGGTATCATTCTGGAGCAGGATCCAGTCCTGATCATTGTCAATCCCGTCTGCCCGGCTCTCATCAATCATTTCATCCGTCCCTTCGTCAATCCCTTCGTCCACCGCTCCGTCCCCGTCATTATCCACCCCGTCCGCATAGGCTTTCCCTAGATCTTCCGGACCGACATCATAGAGCAGGATGCCCGCATCCTGGACCAAATAGCGCCTGTAGGGGTCGGATGCCGCTGCATCCACCATTGCCTGGGTAATGACCGGAGATCCCGGCTCGCCAAGATAGGGATAGGCGGCAGAAGGCAGAACATGAGAGTCATCATTGTCAATATTGTCGCGGAACGGCAGGCCGACGGTTTCCTGGGTCACATTGATGAGATGCACCACCGGGAGACCGTTCACCTGCTGTCCAGGGTCACTCTGGGGGGCCGGGGGCCAGCGCAGCCACGGATCCGAGGCCGCGGCGGAAACCATCTCCTGCGTAATCAGGGGGGCTTGCCGCTCCCCGTCATTGTCATTATCAATATAGTCTGCATACCCGACCCCGCGCTGCATCCCGAACGGCACATGCACGGCACTCTCGTCAATCAGTCCGTTCCCATTGTCATCCACCCCGTTCGCCGGCAGCTCTCCGACAAGGAATGCCTCCGGAACGACCGGGCTGTTACACTCTCCATGATTGGCCGGACACTCGTCCGAAACCGATCCATCGCCATCATTATCAATGCGGTCACTGGCATTGCCGGGCGTTTCGAGCATTGCGATCCCCACTGTTCCCGCGGGATCACTGCCAAAATTCTGATCCCCGATCCCATCTTCATCGGTCATAAAGGCCACATCCTCCAGCAGATCAAAGAAAATAATATCGTCCCCGCAGTCTCCGGCAACGCAATCTGCCAGCCACACCGCCATCCCCACTTTGTCCAGATCTTCGGTGCCGTCATTCTTGACCCCATAGATCAGAAAAATCACGTCATCCACCAGAATCTGCGTCCAGGCCATGATCCGTGTTTCGATCACCAGTCCGAGCCCATAACGCCCAGGATCGGTCGCATCCGGGGAATAGACACCCTGGTGTCGATCATACTGATCATCCCCCGCCTTAAAAAAGAACTCCTGATCCGCGTTATAGATATCTCTTCCAAAAAAACCGTTCCAGGAGCCACTCCAGCCGGGATCTGCGGGATCCTCCAGTTTATCCGGCCAGAAGGGCGGCCAGCTGTCGGGCTCATCACTCTGCGCAATCCCCCGCTCACTGCCCGCAGGGTTCACGTAACCGCCAATCGGCTCAAAGGTCCAGGACGTATTCCCCCCCGTACTGTTGCCACGGAAGTCGGCCACATCCACAATCCACATTTTTTCGCCCGCATCCGGCCCGATATTCGCGGAGGTTTCTGCACCGACCCAGAACTGGGTCAATGCAACATAGCGCCGGTTGGTATTTTTGGGCCACTCGTACCAGAAATCCCCGGGAGTTCCGCTTGAAGCGGTCTGCGCCCAGTTCGTGATCGTTGCCCGGATATTATTCCCGTCAATATCATCCCGCCGCCGCTCCAGGGGATCTACACGCTCTTTACTGGGCACATGATTCCGATCAATAACCCCCTGCGCCTGCACCTGAATGCCTCCCAGCGTAATCAAACCGATAAACAAAATCCCTCGCATTATCAGAACTGCACCTTTATGCCCGCGTGTATGCGCCGGGGTTCCGAGTAGTAATTGGGCCGGGTGAAGTACCCATGATCCGCCGATTGGATCGGTGCCGAAAAGGTCACGCCGGGAAGTCCGGTATCTCCATAGACCGACACCGCATTGCGGCGATCCAGAAGATTGAACACATGCACAAAGACACGCGGGCGAACCGGCCCGACTGTGAATTCGCGATAGAGGTCCAGATCAATCTGGTAGGTACTGGGCTGGCGGCGTGCGTGTGTCGGAAATTCCGGCTGCACATCCGGCCCTGCCAGCGCGGCTTCCTCAAAGCTGGGGGTATACGGAAATCCTGATCCCCATACGATCAGGGCAGAAGCCCCCCATTGCCGGCCACCCACAAATATGGATCCGGCAACCTTATGCCGCTGATCCCAGCCAAGCGGCAGGAGCGCCAGCCGCGGCTCTTCTTCATTCCCGGCAGCAAAGAATTCCTCGGTGGGATCCGAGTTGGATCCTTCCACTACCTGATAAGTGTAGTTTACATCAAAGCCATAGTGGTTCTCAAAGGCACGGGAGAGTGCCAGGGTGAACCCTCGGGTGTTTGCATAATCCCGATTCGCATAGACCACATAGGTGACACCGGGCAGTTCCGTTTCGATCAGTCTGGAGGTGGAGACCCAGCTCCGAACATCACGGTTGTAGGCGGTTGCCTTTACGACCACGGTTCCGACGGCCTGTTTCAGTCCAACCTCGTACATGACGGTACGCTGCGCATCCAGATCAGGATTCCCAAATGGCCCATACCTGCCGGTTTGTCGGGGGATCTTATATCCAAAATTTTCAAAGAGCCGGTTCAGGGTTGGGATTTGCAGAAAATGTCCCCACGAAAAGTGAATGACCCCTTCCTCGGTAACCGGATAGGCGACCCCCAATCGTGGAGAGAACTGGAGTTTGGGGGTGGAGGATGCCCACCAGTAGGTCTGCCGGTCAGCACGCACAAGTTGATTGTCATCACGTTCTTCCTCCTCGGTAATTACCCCATCCCCGTTCGTGTCCTGATACAGATTGACTTTTTTGAATGGATTAAAAATGTTTGGATCCTCAGGATCTGCCGGTACCTCTGCCCGTGCATCAAAATAGTCCATGCGCAGTCCTGCATTCACGATAAAACTCTCATACTCAATCTTGTCCTGCAGATAGGCACTGAAGTTGACTGGAGATACATCATCAAACTGGCGGTAGGCAAAGGACTCAGCGGCAGGAATGGCGGGTTGAAAGGGTTCCAGAACCTGCCCCGTTTCGGAGATTGCGGGTACGATGCCATAGTCTTCAAACTGCAACTGATCCAGCCGCGCTTCGAATCCGGCCTTCACCAGATGATACCGGGTCAGTTGGCTGGTGAAATCTCCTTTTATGAAATAGCTCCGTGTTTTTCGGTTGAAGCGTCCGAGGTCTGTTCCACCGCGGGCAAACTGGTTTCCACCTGCCTGCACCTGCTCCCAGATCCCGGACGAGATCTCAATCGAATCCGGTGGAGTGAGCGTAAAGTCATTGTATTGTGCATCTGTAATGTCTGCGAACCGATAGCGTTCTGCCCGCTTTTCAAAGGTTGCAATATTGAGTGTATAGAAGGTCTTTGCGTTGATCAGATGGGTATATTTCAGTTTCATATCAATCCCCTGATCATAGATCTGCGGGACTCCGTAGGGGGCCCACCGGTAATACTGGTACCGTCCTCCCAGATCATTTCCCTCCGATTTGGATCCGAGTCCAATCAGATTCACGAATATATTGCTTCGTAATTGAATCCGTAAATTGGCCTGCCAACTCAACTTTTCCCAGGTATTCATCGGAACCAGGGTGGAGTCGCCCCCTGCGCCGTCAATATTGTAGAGATTTGCTCCGTAGAGCCAGCCGTCATTGTCAAAATAGCGGGCATTGGCATAAAGCGTCACCCGATTCTTCAGGACAGGTCCTTCAAGTGATGCATTCAGGTTATTGTAGTGGGTGGGGGCGAACGGCAGGTACGAATAGACATCGACCTGATCATAGGGGAAACTTTGCGTCAGTTCATCCTGCCGGGTTCCTTTGAGGAGTGCATCTGCGTCTCCCTGTGGAACCATATAGGTCCCTGTATAGGCTTCTATGGAGCCGCCAAAGCGGTCATTGCGACCTTCTTTGGTAACAACATTGATGACCCCGCTCATTGCATTGCCATACTCTGCATTGAACGTACCGCTGATGACCTGCAACTCCTGGATCCCCTCATTCTCCAGTTGGAGGGCAGTTGAGCCGTCGTAGGTATCTGTGACCGGCACTCCGTCAACCATTACGACAACCTCGCTGCTGCGTCCGCCCCGAATATGGAAGCCTCCCCGCTCGGTGACCCCGGCCTGTGCACTCAGGACCTGTCCCAGCTCCTGAACCGGCAAACGGTCAATCGTTTCAGCGGTAATCCGCGCTTCGCTGCTGGTCACATCCTTACGGACCCGGATTGCTTCGGCCCGTACCACAATTTCTTCTCCTTCAATCACTTCCTCCTGCAACTCAAAATCAACCTGTGTGGTCAGGTCTACACTGACACGTACGCCTTCACTGCGCTGCGTGGTAAACCCGATAAAGGACGCTACTAATGCATAGGTTCCCGGCCGTACGCCGATAACCACATATCGGCCTTCAAGGTCTGTAACTGCTCCCTGCTGCGTACCGTCAATCACCACATTCACACCCGGCAGCGGCTCTCCATTGCTGCCGTCTATTACAACCCCGGCAAGTTTACCCGTAGTCTGAGACTGAGCGGGAAATACAACAAAAGCCAGCCCACCAACCAGCAGCCAGGTCCAGGTCAAAAAAACCTTCCTCCTGAATCCCCGGCAATTTCCCTGAGACGAATTCCACATCATAAAACAGCGATTTTTCGCAACTTTTCTTCGCGAAAAGCCCAATTTACGAAATTATATGATTCTGCAAAGGTTTTCAGACGGGAAGAAGGCCGGGATCATCTGCATGGATATCCTGCGGATTAATTTGGACTATGATCTGCCCGTCCTCCACCTTTGTTTTATCCCGAATTTTGATGGGGAATGCCTCTGCAGCACCCAAATGCCCGAATACGGTCAGCCAAATCTGGCCTTCAGGATCCGTGATGTGATAGAATCCGGGCTGGGAAATTCCCTGTTTTTCCGCCTTGACCGGTGCTGACTCGTAGAATCGTATTTCTGGGCAGTATCATGTTCAGAATGGGAACCTGTCAGCATTTGCAGAATAAGTTCTCGTTACGTACACCGGGATTGTAGAACTCAAGCGATTGCCTTGTTCATTACAGACATCTAAATCGTCAAGTTTGGTAAACTCTCATATCCGAGAAAGATACGTCCTCTGACCATCAGGACACGCCTCCAGATGAGCATACGGAGGTCTATGATCTTATTAAGAAAATGGGGCTTACTGGTCAGGAGACACAGCGATTCACAACGATACATGAAAATATGGCAAGTTCAAATATCATCGCCCAATTCGGTGCTGAATTGAAGGCTACAAATGCAAAATTGGATTCAATTGCCGAATCCTTCAGGGCAAGTATGCAAGCACATACGGAATCCACAAATGAGCGACTTGATACGCTGAACGACAAGTATGATGCACTTGATACGAAACGTCCTTCTACTCGCTGGACTATCGGTATCGTAGGTGGGGCACTCGGACTAATTCTTACAATCCTGGGATATCTTGTTACCTCTGGGGTCTGATTGTATTCCGCGGTTTGATATCTGGATCACTCAAACCATCCAACCGCCGAATTGGGTTAAGATATGGTGTATCCTGATGAACTGTCTTGGCATCATTCGCTTCCGACCTGCACCTTGGTGCGGGATCTGTATGTCGAGAAATGACTTAAAAGAAGCAAACGATTCCCCAACCATCCAAGCCGGTATACAATGACATTCTCCTGTAACACCACGGGCTGTTAAGGATGGGAACTTGTTAGAGTTTGCAGAGTACGATGCTGTTAGGTATACTGGAATATAGAATTCAAGCAATTGCCTTGATTCATTACAGACATCTAAATCATTGAGTTTGGTAAACTCTCATGTCAAAGCAGAATGCATCCTCGGATCATCAGGACATGCCTCCAGATGATCGTACTGAGGTCTATGATCTTCTTAAGAAAATGGGGCTTACCGGTCGGGAGGCACAGCGATTCACAACAATACATGAAAACATGGCAAGTTCAAATATCATTGCCCAATTCGGTGCTGAATTGAAGGCTACAAATGCAAAATTGGATTCAATTGCTGAATCCCTCAGGGCAAGTATGCAAGCACATACGGAATCCACGAATGCACGACTGGATTCAATTGTCGAGTCCCTCAGGGCAAGTATGCAAGCGTATACGGAATCCACAAATGCACGGCTAGATGCGCTGAGCGGCAAGTATGATGCACTTGATACGAAACTCTCTTCTACTCGCTGGACCATCGGTATCGTAGGTGGAGCACTCGGACTTATTCTTACAATCCTGGGATATCTTATTACCTCTGGAGTCTGATTGTACTCCACGGTCTGATAGCTGGATCAGTCAAACCATCCAACAGCCGAATTACGTTGCAATGGGGGGGCCTGCTGAACAGTCTTAGCATCATTCGCCTCCGACCGGCCCCTTGATGCATGGTCTGTGTGTGGAGAAATGACTTAAAAGAAACAAACGGTTTCCCAACCATCCAAGCCGGTATACAATGACATTTTCCTGTAACACCACGGGCTATTAGGGATGGGAACTTGTTAGAGTTTGCAGAA
>JAJECE010000095.1 GCA_022822185.1 Rhodothermales bacterium
AATTCCAGCTTTTATACCTGCACAGTTACCGTTCGATGTCCCACCGATCACCTCTACACTCCCCGTACCCACTCCGGGGGGGGGCGGTGTATTTCTCCCGAATCCATCATGCAGGTGCACACCGATTCTAGTCCTTCCAGATATCGAAAGGTTCAATGATCTATAATCCGACCTTTTTGGACGCAATTTAGAGCGCCAGACGCATCAACTGGCCGAGTGTGAGCGCAAGCATCCCAAACATCAGATGGCAGGTTACTTTCTGATGCCCTCGTACCCGTAGATTTCGTGCACCAAACTCATCCTTGAGCCGTCCCAGAACCCGCTCTACATTGGAACGTTCCCTGTCCCTAGACATCAGCCATGTGACACAGTAGAATGAGAACGTCGGGGGAGCATCCAATGAAACCAAGACGGGTACTTTATTCTTTGGTGAGCCCTTAATACAAGGGCAGCGTGCTCTCTGCGGGGGAAACTGTCCGACCCAAAAAGGCGAATGATGCGATCACTGACTTTTACGTGAAATGCAGTGCGGTATCAGGTAATCAATCAGGCATCACGGCCATGGGTCGCGAATGGCTATCCGGTACTCTGCATTGCGGCAGCGATTCCGTTCACACTCAAGAGTAATGCATGTGCCAATCGATCCTTGTCGGACTCCAGATTGTTGCGACTTCTTCGGATTAATTCAATCTGGAGCAGATTCAATACATCCGAGTAAGGATTGCGGAGTTTGACCGATTTCTGGAACACAGGTACATGACCGCACAGATTCTCCAGACCGGTAATCTCAAGTATGGCGGCCTCCGCCTTTTGGTAATCTTCAATAATTCGCTGATTCATCCGCTGTCCGGCATCTGGATCCGACGCAAGCGTTAGATATTCGGATGCAACGTCCAGCCGGGTCCGGGCCATTTCGCGCTGGGCACTGTTAAGTACGGCTTGGAAGAAGGGCCACTCTTTATACATGCGCTTGAGATCAGAACTGTGATCGTTCAGAAGCTTTTCAAGCCCCTCCCCAGCACCATACCACCCAGGAACAATATAGCGAGTCTGCGTCCAGGCAAAAACCCATGGAATCGCACGCAGGTCGTCAAAATCTACATGATGCACCGAGCCGCGAGAAACGGGACGGGATGCAATCGGAAGGCGGCTGATCTGCTCAATCGGCGTAGAGGACGCGTACCAGGGCCAGAACTCAGGATCGTCAATCAGTTTCCGATACGCCTTCATTGATACGTCTGCAATCCGTTCCATGATGACGGCATCCTCTTGTACATCGGCCACGCGAAGCGGTGCAATCATCATCGCCCGTACAATCTGCTCCAAATGCCGGTGTGCAATGGCAGGCAGGGCATATCTGAACGAAATCACCTCTCCCTGCTCCGTAAATCGGATTCGACCGTTATGGATGATACGGGGCATTGCAATGATTGCCTGCCCGGCACGTCCACCTCCACGTCCAACCGTCCCCCCACGGCCATGAAAGAGCCGAAGGTCAATCCCGGCATCTTTGCAGATCTTCCCAATGTGCCTCTTTGCCTTATGCAACGCCCAGTTCGCCATCCAATACCCTCCATCCTTATTGCTGTCAGAATAGCCAAGCATCACCTCTTGCATCATGTCGCGCTCTACAAGGTGTTTCCTGTATACCGGATGCTCGAACATATCCGTTAGCAACCCCCCCGAAAGATCCAAATCCTCAATGGTTTCAAATAATGGAACCACATCAATAGGAGAGCGCACGGTATCGCCCTCAATCTGCCAAAGGCCAGTTTCCTTTGCAAGTAACAGAACCTCTAGTACATGACTCACCGCATGCGTCATGCTGATCACATAACTCCCCAAAGCATTGGGCGACCATTCAACCGTCTCCCGGATCACCGCAAAGGTGTTGAGGACTTCCTGGACATCTTCTGCCAGTTCAACTCCATATGGTAGAAGCGGGCGGGGATTCTGGAGTTCTTTTGTCAGGAGATCCAGTTTTTGATTCTCAGTTAACCCTAGATAGTCATCGCAGACTCCCGAAACCTTGAACAAGGCACGCACGGCATTGCCATGATGCCGACTATGTTGCCGTATGTCCAGAGAAACCATATGGAATCCAAAGGCCTGTGCCTGCACGATGAGTTTGCCCAGGCGGCCATGAGATATCAATTTTTCATATCCCATTTCCGTAAGGGCACGGGCAAGTAACCTTAGATCTTCGACAAAACCCTTGCTGTTGTAGATCGCATAATCTCCATCACGGGCCAACTTGATCCGTCGCATCATAAAGGTGATTTTCTGCCGGAAGGGTTCCTGCACAAATTGACGTGCTTCGTGAGCAGTCAGATGGAGCACAGCTTCATCCTGATCAATAGATTCGTAGAGCGCCGCAGGGATTTTTAACTTTAATTCAGAAATGCTCAGGTCTCTGCGCAATAGACGTAGATCCTCCAGATAGCGGGCAAGTGCTGTTCTGCGATGCATGGAGAGGGTTTTTCGGGTGACCTCTGCTGTCACATTGGGATTACCGTCTCTGTCTCCGCCAATCCATGACCTGAATTTTAAAAATACAGGTACGTCCACTGTCCGGTTGTAGTGGCGCTCAATGGCATTGACGACATCTTTATGGATGCGCGGGATCGTCTCCCAGATTGCATTTCGAAGGTAATGGAGTCCATTCTCAACCTCGTCAATCACGGTCGGCTTACTTGCACGGACTTTATCGGACGCAACCAGCAATCCAACCTGATTATGGATTTGATGAAGAATCTCGTCACGTTCGCCCGGGGTGGGTTTGTTATAGCGTAACTGGTCAATGAGAGAGGCCAGATACTGTTGTTTATACAAAATGGTTCTACGGCGTGCCTCAGTGGGATGGGCAGTCAATGTCGGCTGTATATCGAGGCAGGATACAATCTTCAGGACATCTTCCAGTTTGTAATCTGCACGTCGAAGAATTCCAACCGCTTCATCAATAGACTCAACACGATTAACCTCAGGAAGCAGGCGTGCACGCTCCCGATTAATCCGAATAATCTCCTGCTGCTCACTTTGATTGACCAGATAAAAGAAAGTGGTAAATGCACGCAGCAGCCATTCAATCTCCTCAATCTCCAGCCCTTTGATTCGCTCGATCACCTGATTTCTCAGATGTGGTTCATGCTGCGTAATTGCCTGTTTGGTTAACCGCCGTAATTCTTCCACCAGACTCAGTACTTCAGGGCTGGCTTGACGTTTAATAACACGGCCTAGCAGGCCGCCCAGTAGGTTAATCTGTTCGCTCAGGGGTACGGAAATTCCCGTCCCCTGTGATTCAAAGCGCAATTCCTGCCAAGAATTCATGTTGAGTGTTTTGTGATGATGGGGGCGTATAGAGTGCAAAACTCTTTGTCCAGTATATCGGCTCGGTTCCCTCTCCAGCCATGCGGTTGTACGTCTATCATTGAGTCTTGCTCACCGCAAGCCAGTGCTTCCATATCTTCACGGTAGTCTATTCTAATATGGATTCTACGGTTTTTGGAACGAATCTTTTAAGTGTATGGCATGGATCCCTCTGGAGGGAAATGATTATGTCCTGCGTTGCCGAACTGCGGTTCCTGTACCGTCCGGATTCAAAATACCAAATGTTGCGCCCATTGATCCTGACTCCATAGTTCCATGGGGCCAATCCATGCGGCTGTATCGTGCACATTACCCTGCTCAGATACGTTTTGGTTGTGCTTTGGGCCGCCTCATCAAAGGTCTGTCCAGTTTCCCGCGCATCATAGACAATTCTGGTTATCGTTCCCCCTTCGTCTGATGACAAGCGGCACTGGGGAGATGGGTTAAACCCGTTTTTCGTGACGGCGAGATGACGAATTGACGAAGTTTTGGTTGGTTATGGACACAATTCTTTCATGGATGGGACTGATTAGATGCGGTCAATGCCTGTAGGATACGGTGGATCTGCGTTGATCTGTCTCCTCGCAGAGGCATTCAATGACGAAATGTATCCGTCTCTTATCCAGGATATGCAACTGCTCTGGTAGGGACCGTAATGGGCGGGCAGCGTTCAAGAAAGGCATCTTGTTGTTATGCAGTCTAACCGGCCGATTACAGGCAAATTATGCCGATTGGGCACAGTTTTGAGAGAAATATGGCCATATCCGCTCAAAGTAGCCCCTTCGTTTTCAGCAAGTGGCACAATTTCAGAAAATTTTAGTGTAACTTGTTCGGGCGGTGCAAAAAACTGCCAAGTCCATGTTACCTGATCACCAAAATACACTTTTAAAGTGACTAAAGCGAAGCTAATTGAGAGAATTTCAGAGAAAACCGGCTTAACCAAGTTGGAAGTAAAAGCCGTTTTTATTGGATTCTGGGAGACCATTGAAGAGGCGTTGGCGCAGGGTGATTCCATAGAACTTCGCGGATTCGGTTCATTTCGAATCCAGGATCGCCCTGCCCGCAATGTACGGAACCCATCAACAGGCGAGACCATGCGCATTGAAGCCAGAAAAGTACCCGTCTTCAAACCCTCAAAAGATTTGAAAGATCGTATTAACAAAGAGAGTTCCGAGTAATATGGAGATTTGTGCAGAATGCGGGGCACGAATTTTCGTAGATAGTGATCGGTGTGATCTGTGCGGATGGATCGTGGACAGAGATGTTACGGGTCAGTCCAAAGAAAATCCAGGGGGAAGCGTTTACTGTAATTCATGCGGGCAGGAGATGCCGGGCGCATCCAACTTCTGTTCGCAATGTGGTGAGAAGCTGCAGAAGATCCATGCAAAGCGCCCCTCCCTACATCCTTCATCTCCTAAGCCGCGCAAGCGGGCCGCGAACGTAGAATCGGGGGTAGGAGTACATGTTTTTGCCATTATCGGTGTTGGGGTATTTCTGGTGGTTGCATTATTTACCGTCACCACGGTCAGCAAGCGAGTATCGCCATCGCAGCAGCCGATACTCTCTGCTGCGCCGCCAATGACGGAGACTGCCTCACAGATGCCATTTTCAGGTCCGTTGGCGGACCAAATCAATGAACTGGATGCGGCGATTGAACGTGATACCAGCGCACTCTCGATGGTGCTAAAACGTGAGAAGATCTATGTTCTGGTCGAAGGAGGGCGACTGGATATGGCGGCGGCAATGCAGTCCCGGATTGCCGAGGAAACGGGACTGGTTGACGACTGGAAGACGGCCGGTGACCTGTACTACGAATGGATGGCAGACGAAACGCAACCGCAAACGCGCAGTATTGCTGCAGAACAGGCCGTGAATGCGTATCAGAGAGTTTTGGGATTGACCCCCGGCAATCTTGATGTTCGTACGGATATGGCAACTGCGTACTTGAATACGGGGAGCCCGATGCTCGGGGTTACAGAGATTAAAAAGGTGCTTGAAGATGACCCCGATCACTTAAATGCCAACTTCAATTATGGACTCATGCTTGCACGGATTAACCGCAGCGAAGAGGCAATTCGTCAACTGGAGCGAGTACTCAATTTAGCGCCTGATTCAACCTCAATGCACTATCAGCGTGCAGCGATGCTGATTGCAACGATCCAGAAACAAACCAATTTGTAATGCGGCTTTTTCTAGTCGCAGTCTTTCTGGCTTCCGGATGTAGTCCAGGTACGGATACTCCGAACATCACCGTCTTTGCCGCCGCCTCTCTGACCGATGCACTCCATGAATTAATCGGACGATTTGAACTCCGGCAACCGGAGATAACCGTCCATACCCACATCGGTCCAACCTCGCTGCTGGCAAGACAAATTCAGCAGGGTGCCCCTGCCGATCTACTGATGGCTGCCAGCCCTGACTGGATCAATTATCTGCAGGAGCAGAACCTGACATCAGGGCCGGGAGTTACGTTCGCAGAGAATACATTGGTGGTGATTGGTACATCGGCAACGGACACAATGACTAGTCTTTCAGAACTCTTAACTGTGGAACGGCTCGCAATGGCAGATCCTGCACATGTTCCCGCAGGGATCTATGGTAAAGATGCACTCCAGTGTGCGGGGATATGGGATACATTAGAACCCTCGGTGATTCCGACCTTAGATGTGCGGGCAGCGCTCACCGCAGTACTTAGCGGGGCGACGGATGTGGCCATCATTTACAGGTCGGATGCGATGCTTGCACCTGAACTGCGGGTATTGTTCCAGATACCGGAATTGTGTGCACCAGAGATCAATTATGTAATCTCTGGAATTCGCGGAACCAGTTCTCCCGAAGCGGTGGAGGCCTTCATGACGTTTGTGACCGATTCGCTTCAGTCGGACATATGGGAACGATTCGGATTCAATTCCTAAACCGATGGATGCTTTCGGAGAGGAGTGGTCCATTATCCTGTTATCGGCCCGTGTTGCGACGGTCGCCATTGTAATTACGATCATTCCTGCGATCATGACAGCCTGGTATCTGGCTCGAAGGCGATCACCATTCACATTTGTGATTGAGAATCTTGTTCAACTCCCGCTCGTTCTTCCACCGGTTGTTACAGGGCTGATACTTTTAACATTGCTTGGCCCCCGTGGTAGAATGGGAAGTCTATTGAACAATTTTTTCGGGCTGGAACTGGCATTTACCAGTATGGGAGCAGCAATTGCAGCCGGAGTGATGGCATTCCCCCTAATCGTTCAAACCTTTCGCTTAGCGATTGAGCAGATTGATCCTGAATGGGCGGAAGTCGTATCGGTTTACGGTGGAGGCCGCTGGGCAGTCTTTCGGTGGGTAACTTTCCCGCTTGCGACAAGAGGGATACTTGCGGGTATTATACTCGGGTTTGCACGGGCGGTTGGAGAGTTTGGGGCCACGATTGTCTTTGCGGGGAATATCCCGGGACGGACCCAAACGGTCCCGCTTGCCGTATTCACAAAACTTGGACAGGTTGGCACGGAGGCATCTCTGATCCGACTGATTCTGGTCGCGGTTGCTCTAAGTGTCCTCAGCCTGTCTATATATGCTTTTTTATCAACACGTCTAACACGTACATAGCAATCTGAAGTCCATGAAGACCATGATAACCGATGCCGATCTTGATCGGATTAAGGAGGCGGTAGCTACCGCTGAGAAACAAACTTCGGGGGAGATTGTCCCCTATATCGTTTCAAAAAGCGCTTCACACGAAGTCGCCGTTTGGCGAGGGGCCGGTGTCTTTGCGTTTCTGGCCTATGCAGTCGTTCTGGGAGCCCGCTGGTTCTCGGGCTGGGGCGGCAGCCAGTTGACCGAAGGTATGGTGCCGGTTCTGCTCATCATCGTTGCAGCCGGGATTGGTGCAGCACTGATCCATTGGATCCCTGCACTAAAGCGCCGCTTTGCCGGGCAGGATAGATTAGCGGTTGCAACCCATCGTCGTGCCATGCAGGCCTTCATCGAAAAAGAAGTGTTTACCACCCGTGAACGAACAGGCATCCTGCTCTTTGTGTCCCTGCTGGAGCATCGAATTGAAGTTGTCGGAGATGCCGGAATCAATGCAAAGGTGGAGACCGAGGATTGGATTGGGGTCGTAACCACGATTCAACAGCATATGAAGGCAGGGCAGTTGGCCGAAGGACTCGTGCATGGAATTCATCAGTGCGGGCATCTACTTGAGAAAGCTGGCGTTGCCATTCGATCCGATGACACCAACGAGTTGGCCGACGACGTTACGTTTGGGGATTAGGCAAGCACAAAAATCGGTTTGGATTGCAACACCGGTCAGCCTATTCTCTCTATGTTGGCTTTGCATAACGCTATCCTCGTCTTCTTTATTGGCCCAAACCCCCGACGTGAGAGTAGACACCTTAACGGGCGAACAACCATTTGCCCTGCATCCGTTTATGGTACCGGGTACGCTGACGGTCTCCACAAACAATGTAGGTCTTGACTCAACTGATTATCAGTTGGACTTCCGGTTCCATCGCCTGTGGATTCCTTCCATTGCGTTGAAGGATACGGCAATTGTCCGCTATCGAGTCTGGGACTTGGATCTTCCCGACCCGTTTACCAGGATTCTGGAGGCTCCTCCGCCGGAAGATTCACTGATTCCAATTCAATCAGAGGCACCGGTGCACTTGTCTGCACCAATCCAACTTCGCCGGAGCGGGTCGATCACACGCGGGATCCTGGCAGGCAATCAGCGTGATGCAACCATTGAATCCGGATTGCGCCTGCAAATGTCTGGGCAACTTTCTCCAAACATCCATCTGAAGGCCGCCTTGACCGATGAAAATACTCCCATCCTTCCTGAAGGAACCACGCAGCGATTAAGCGAACTTGATCGGGTTTTTATAGAAATGGAAACGCCCTTCGGTTCCGCTCAGTTGGGGGATTTTCAGTTGGATCTGGATCAGGGTACATTCGCTAGGCTAAACCGGAAGATTCAGGGAGTCGGTATCATGGCCCCGATATCAATGAAGCGGGCAAGCGGCACAGTACAGGTTGCCGCGGCAACCTCCAGAGGGTTGTTTAAGACGCAGGACATTCAGGGCAGAGATGGTGTGCAGGGGCCCTACAGACTTCAGGGCAATGCAAATGAGCCGTTTATTCTGGTCATTCCAGGTTCGGAAACCATTTATTTGGACGGCGTTCGCCTGCAGCGTGGAGAGTCACAGGATTATGTGATTGACTATGCGACCGGCGAGATCACGTTTACCACCAACCGCCTGATCAAGTATCATCACCGGATTGTGGCTGAATTTCAGTACCGGACGACCGAGTTCACGCGTACACTGGCGGCGACCGAGGCGCTGGTTGCCACATCCGGGCGGGTTTCCGGTCCGCCATTAGCCTCTATGGGGATTACTTTCATCCGGGAAGCCGACGGGAAGTCCTTTGATCAGGAATTTGGGCTTACAGCAGATGACAAGGTACTCCTTGCACAGTTGGGGGATATGGAGACTTCGCGCAGCGGGGCAACCCCGGTTGCCTATGACCCGGATGCGCCATGGGTGCACTATACGCAAATTGATACGATGATTGCAGGACAGCGCGATCAGGCTTATGTGCCCATTACAGATGCTGCCGAGAGTGAGGTTTTTCGGGTTGAATTTACCCGGGTCGGACCTGGGAAGGGAGCGTATGTACGGCAGGGACAGACGACAAATGGAATTATTTACAGTTACCGCGGGGCGGGACGGGGAGAGTATGCACCAATACGTGTACTTCCGAGGCCGTCGCAGCAGCGCATGCTTGATTTGCGGGGGAGTTTCGCTCCGATCCGCTATGTGGAGATCGCCGGTGAGTGGGCGCAGTCCTATCGTGATGAAAACCGCTTTTCTTCTCTGGATGCAGAGGATGATCGGGCGCACAGTTACCATGTACGGATGAACATCTATGATCTGCCGGCAGGGATAGGGAAAGCAGGCTTTGCCCTCAATCGTCACCGCACTGGAGAGAATTTTGCAGCATTTGGCCGGACGCAGCCGGTTGAATTTGTGCGCTCCTGGAATCTGCCTCTGGATCGTGGACTGATTCAGACACGTCAGGAAACAATGGATGAAGTCGGTGCCACTTGGCAGTTATCCGAAAAAACCTCCATCATGGGCCTGATCGGACGCTTGGAGCAATTAGATGTGTTTGAGGGAGACCGGCGGGAACTGGTCCTCATGATTGACGAGCCTTACCTGCCTAAACTTAACTATGACTTCATCCACATTAAGAGTGATGCAGGTGCAGTGCGGGGGAGATGGATCCGACATAAAGCAGAGGCGGGCAGGGCCGTACTTCAGAATCGTTTAAGTTTCAATACACGTGTAAAGATAAGTCAGCGTCATCAACACATCCCGAAGGGACTCCGGGAGGATTCTCGCCAGTACTGGGAACTCTCTCCGACAGTTGAACTGAAGAGTGGCTGGGGCATCTGGTCTGCAGGATTTGACTGGCGGGACGAGCATCTCTGGTCGGATTACCGTCTCGTACCCGGGCGGAGAACAGCGACAACCAGTGTGCACTATGAAACGGTTTCCAGGAGGGCATTCCAGAGTCAGGGGCGTATCGGATTGCAGTATACCAATCATACGGAGTTCTTCGAAAGGACGCAGGGCTTCGCCGATGAGCGATCACTGGTGCTCCGCTGGGATGGCCGGGTACAGCCCTGGGGACGCTTCCTGCGCCTGAACTGGTTTTATGAAGCACTCTCCGAGCAGACCCCGGTGCTGCAGGAGATTTACATTCGCACCGGTCCCGAATTAGGAGAGTATGTCTGGAATGACTACAACGGGAACGGAGTGATTGAGATTGATGAGTTCACGCCGGAGGTCACCCAAAATGAAGGGGAGTATGCACGTACGCTTATTCCATCGGATTCGCTGCAGTCCGTGACGGGATTAAAAGCCCGCTTGAATCTTCAATTTGAGGGGATGCAGCGATGGCGGACCCCAACGGAAAACTGGCAGAGATGGCTCCGCCATGTCACACTCCGAATCGCAGCAGAGGTACAGGAAAAGAGTAAGGATGCCGATCCTGTCAATATCTATCTTTTGCGGCAGCGAAAATTTCGTCACCCGGAGAACACCATTCGTGGCACGCTCAATCTGATGCAGGATCTATGGCTTTTTCGGAATCAGCCCCGGTACGGGTTTCATGCATCCTGGCGAAAGATCCGCTCAGCGAACGTTCTTGCTGCCGACACAGAGATGCGAAGTATAGATGAATACCGGGCGCAGGTGCGATGGAGTCTTGGAAATCTGTGGTCGTTTGAATCCAACGGAGTATTCTCCGATAAAGTCAATACCAGCGCTGCATTCAATTCCAGAGAGTTTGATATTCAGTCTCGATCATTTGCACAGGAAATTCAACTGGCTCTGTCTGAAAATATCCGATTATCCAGTGGTTTGGATTATACACGTAAGTCCTCTAAATCAAGAGGAAATGTGACGATTCTTAAACTGCCACTTGAAGGGTCGTGGGACAGGGCAGGGCGGTCAAGTATCCGTGCCCGGCTTGAACTGGCAAGCGTTTCACTAACCGGAGCAACAGGCTCACGGGGGCTTGCATTCTTTGAACTCACCGATGGCAGAGGTACAGGATATTCCCTGCTTTGGCATGTGAATGGATGGCTTCAATTGACCAGCGTTTTGCGGGCAACCTTAACCTACTCGGGGCGCAGCCCTCAGGATGCGCCCCAGGTCCATACGGTACGCATGCAGCTGTCTGCGGTCTTTTGATAATTGATTGTATATTTATGGAACTTTTTCCATGTTGTTCTGTCGAACCGGGAGTTATGCAAAAGAAATTCTTTTTTCTTCGAGTCGGGCTTCTCGTTTTCCTGTCTCTGTACGTCGCCGGGCCATCTTTTGCTCAGGATTCTGAAGAATTAGAGACACTGTTCTGGGCCCGGAAGGACAGTGCACTGGCACGCTTTTCGCAGGCGGATGTAGACTTTATGACGGGCATGATTGCACATCACGCCCAGGCGCTTGTCATGTCATCGTTTGCGGAGACCAATGGCGCTAGTCCATCGATTCAGGTTCTGGCCGGCCGGATCATTAATGCACAGAATGATGAGATCCGAATCATGCAGGAGTGGTTGCGCAAACGTGATCAGGCCGTTCCCCACATTATGATTGAAGGGAGTTCTCTGATGATTCACGGCACCGGTCATCATGGATCCCATCATATGCCGGGAATGCTTACCGATGCGCAGTTGAAAGAACTTGAAGCAGTCTGGAACACCGACTTTGATCGGCTGTTTCTGGAATACATGATCCTGCACCATGAGGGGGCCGTCCACATGGTGCGGGAATTATTCAAAATCGATGGGGCCATCACTGGGGATGACACCTATAAACTGGCTTCCGAGATCCATGTAGATCAGATTACGGAAATTAACCGTATGAAACTGATGCTGGAGGATCTTGGAGCCGCATACTGAAACAAAAACTTGAAAAACAAATGAGAACCCGTACTCTGATTACTTTTATGGTCATGACCGTATTCCTTTTTCGGTCGGATACCGGGCTTGCCCAGCAGGCCATGGTCTTTGATGACCCACGCGTTGGTCTTGCAGCGGGCCTGTTTGATGCGGAAGAGGCAATCTGGAATTTAAACATGGTTGCATCCGTTCCCCCCTCTGAAAATTTTATCGGTGTCACCAACAGTGATCTGGCGTTCAAGGGGAATTATGTATTCCAGGGAAATTATAATGGGGTTCAGATCTGGGATGTATCCAATCCGACTGCTCCCGTTTTGGCAAAGGAGTATGTATGTCCGGCATCACAGAGTGATGTATCGGTCTACGAAAACCTGTTGTTTGTTTCGGGCGAGGGAACCGGTGGACGGCTTGACTGCGGAACACAGGGCGTTCAGGAAAGCGTGAGTTCGGATCGTCTCCGGGGGATTCGCATTTTTGACATCACGGATATCCTGGATCCGCAGTATATCCATAATGTCCAGACCTGTCGGGGATCGCACACCCACTCCCTGCTTAAGAACCCGGAAGATGATGAGAATATTTATGTGTATGTATCCGGATCCGCGCCGGTACGTCCTGCCGAGGAACTGCCGGGATGCTCGGGGATGTCTCCAAATGAAGATCCGGAGTCGGCACTTTTCCGTATTGAGGTCATTAAGGTGCCGCTGTCCGATCCGACGCAGGCAGCGATTGTCAGTTCTCCTCGAATTTTCGAGGACCTGACGGCCCCGCCTGTTCATGGACCGACCGAAGCGGAGAAGGTTGTATTTGCAGAAGCCAGAGCCCGGGGTGAGTTTGTTGTGGATATGGGTGCACGTACAATGATTCTTCCAGATCGGTATGTTGCAATGATGAGCGCATCCTATTTTGAGCAGGAGGGAATCACCGAACCCACGGTAGCCGACACAAATGCCTTCCGTGAGGCGCTTCCAGATATTATGGCCGCCATGATGGGAAACGCAGGCGATGAAGATCGCGGCCCGGACCAGTGCCACGACATCACATTGTATCCTGAGATTGGTCTGGCGGGCGGTGCCTGTGAAGGCTACGGCATCCTTCTGGACATTACCGATCCAGAGAATCCCTTCCGTCTGGATGCGGTTGCAGACAGCAATTTCTCATACTGGCACTCGGCCACCTTCAGTAATGACGGCAAAAAAATTCTCTTCACCGATGAGTGGGGCGGCGGTGGAGGTCCGAAATGTCGTGAGACGGATCCGATGGAGTGGGGGGCCAATGCCTATTTCACGATTGATGACGAGAACAGGATGCATTTCCAGAGTTACTACAAGTTGCCCGTACCCCAGACCGAGCAGGAGAACTGTGTTGCCCACAATGGCTCTCTGATTCCTGTCCCGGGGCGGGATATTTTTGTGCAGTCCTGGTATCAGGGTGGAATTTCGATTACGGACTGGACGGATCCTGCCAATGTAATTGAGATTGCCTATCATGATCGTGGCCCGGTATCTGCCGAAAATATGGAGATGGGCGGCAGCTGGTCGGTCTACTGGTACAATGGATACATCTACAACAGTGAGATTGCCCGCGGTCTGGATGTCTTTGAGCTTGTTCCGAGTGAATTCCTGACCGAGAATGAGATTGCGGCCGCAAATACGGTGCAGTTTGAGTATTTGAATGCACAGAAACAGCCGGTCTATTCATGGCCTCCCTCCTTTGCGCTTGCGCGTGCACATGTCGACCAGTTGGAACGCAATGGGGGCGCAAGTGCTGAAGAGATTGCTTCGCTCCGTGCGGAGATTGATCAGGCAGAGGCAGATGGGGCGGAAGCCATGGTGAGCCGTGTGCAGGAATTTATGGAGGCGCAGAATTAATTAAAAACTTGATTATATTTACACGGATCGAATCAGTATCTCTGCGGGGATAGTGGTTTCCGTGTATTTCGGATGCCGTACGGTCACAGATCCTGCGGCATTTCTTTTATCTGTCAATTAACAGGAGATTTGATATGAACGTAGGACTTGTTGCACGCCTCAGCCTGATGATGTTTATTCAGTATTTCATCTGGGGAGCCTGGGCACCGACCCTGGGCAATTATATGAGCGAAGAGGGGATCGGGGACTGGATCCAGATTGCCTACGCGCTTGGTCCCATTGCCTGTATTATCGGGCCTTTTTTCCTGGGCATGGTCGCCGACCGTTTTTTTGACTCGGAAAAGTTGCTGGGGGTACTCATGCTGATTGCCGGCGCTGCGATGTGTCTGATGCCGTCGGCTGCCGGGACGAATCTCTTCCTTCCGCTCTTGGGGCTGCACGCACTGTGCTACTTCCCGACTCTCGGGCTCACGGCTTCTCTGGCCTTTCATCATTTAAAGAATCAGGAGAAGGAATTCCCTGTGGTCCGCGTCTTCGGGACCATTGGCTGGGCGGCGATTGGATTGTTTATGGGGTATGTCCTTCAGGCAGACGCGTCTTCGACTCCGCTCTATATCGGTGGTGGAGCTGCACTTTTTCTTGGTCTCTACAGTTTTACGCTTCCTTATACGCCGCCCCCGTCAAGAGGGCAGTCTACATCCTGGAAGCAGATTGCCGGGATTGACGCATTTAATGCACTCAAGAGCAAGTCTTTTGTGGTTTTTCTTGCGGCAGCAATGCTGATCTTCATTGCCTTCGGAACGTACTTCCCGTATGCGCCGCTCTATTTTTCTGCGTTGAATGATGGGATCTTTGCGGGTACGAACCTCTTCGCCAACCCCAGTGGAGAGATGGCATGGGGGCAGGTGAGTGAAATTTTCTTTATGCTGTTGATTCCATTTTTCTTTCGCCGTCTGGGAGTTAAGTGGATGCTGCTCCTTGGCATGTTAGCCTGGGTTGCCCGTTTTGCAATCTTTGCCTTAGGGGCCAGCGCAGGGATGTACTGGTTTATTATGATCGGCATTCTGATCCATGGCATTTGCTACGATTTCTTTTTCGTCACCGGGCAGATTTATATTGACAAGAAAACCGCACCGGAAGTCCGCGGCCAGGTACAGGGCCTGCTGGTTCTTCTGACCCAGGGGATCGGCTTCTTCCTGGGGACGCAGTTAAGTGGTGCCTATGTGAATACATTTGGGGACAACGGGCAGTTGGATCTCGGCGGCTGGGGCACATTCTGGACCATTTTTGCGGCAGCCACGTTCATATTCTCGGTGGCATTCGTCCTGCTTTTCAACGACCGCGTTGCAGATTACAGTAAATCTGAAGCGGTAGAAGCCGCTTAACCATTCAAAAACAATCCTTTATTTCAATGACGACGAGATTAATCATGGCCGGCACGATGGCTGGCGTACTTTTTATGGGAACCCAATCCACTTCGGCGCAGGAGAATGCCTCGGAGGATTCAGCCGGAGAAACTGCAATGGCGGATACTTCCTGGCAGGAACTGGGCGCGGACCACTGGCGGCGCTACAAAGGTGAAGGGATCCCCGAGGCATGGCAGGTCAGTGAAGATGGAACCCTGCACTTTTCGGGTGAAGGCGAAGGCGGGGATATTATTACGGTAGAGCAGTACGAGAATTTTGAACTGGAATTGGAGTGGAAGATCTCGCCTGCCGGCAATAGCGGGATCATGTTCCGGGTATCCGAAGAGCACGACTATCCCTGGCGTACCGGCCCGGAATATCAGATTCTGGACAATGATGCACATCCAGATGCCAAGGAGGGCGCGGACCGTCATGCGGGCGCGAACTATGATATGCATGCACCATCGGTGGATGTCGTCAATCCGGTGGGCGAGTGGAATCAGGCGCGTATTGTCGTGGACGGTGCGAAGGTTAAGCATTGGCTCAATGGTGAAATGATCGTATCCTATGAACTATGGAGCGATGACTGGAAGGCTTTGATTGCAGAGAGCAAGTGGATTGACATGCCTGATTATGGATTGACCAAGGTAGGGCATATCTGTCTTCAGGATCACAGTGATCCAGTATGGTTCCGAAACATCCGAATCCGCTCTCTGCCAGAATCATAGATCGGATTCCTGGGGCTTGGGATGTCTTATGGTAAGAGGAGCACACAGATCTAAGAAATAACGTATTGTCTATGATTTGTTGCTTCGGAATGAAAACTCAACCGAGTTTCATCGTTTTCATATTCTTGTTAATGGTGTTCTGCCCCCCACCCCCAATTTTTGCTCAGCAGTTATCCATCACACCGGCAGCGGTCACCATTTTAGAGGGAGATTCTGAAAGTTTTACGGTCGTGCTGTCGTCGGAGCCGACCGGAGACGTGGCCGTGGCCATTGTCCGGCAGGATGGGACGGAAGTCAGTCCGGATAAGACCCAGTTGACCTTTACCCCCGTAAACTGGAATGTGCCACAGAAAGTAAGACTGACGGCCGCCAAGGATGAGGATTCTGTAGATGATGACGGAGCAATCATTTTGATTGCAAGCGGGGATGGCCTAAGCGGGGGTGGAATCACTATTGGCCCTGAGACAGCGATTATTGAGTCACCCGGGCAGACCACGCAACTCACGGCAACGGTTCAGGGGCAGGATGGCGAAACAGTATCAGGCGTGGCGATGGAATGGTCAAGTGCAGATCCCTCCATTGCGACGGTAGATTCGGAGGGCAGGGTCACCGCAATAAATTCTGGCCAGACAACGATCACGGCCACCTTGGCGACTGCCTCAGGATCGGCAACGGTCCTGGTAAACGATCCAAAAAATTCGTTCATCTCTGATCGCCAAATCCTTGAGATTCTATTCAAGGCGACTGGAGGAGATGGATGGAATAACCGATATAACTGGTTGACCGATGCACCGATTAGTACTTGGCATGGAGTGAAGACGAATGCCGATGGGGATGTGATTGCTTTATGGCTATGGGAAAATAATCTCAGAGGTATTATTCCAGCATCACTGGGAAGGCTACGTAACCTTCAAGAGTTGAATCTGTCTGGAAACGAGTTGACTGGCCCGATCCCGGCATCACTGGAAAAGCTACGTAATCTTCAAGAGTTAAAGTTGTCTTCAAACGAGTTGACCGGCCCGATCCCACCCGAACTTGGGAATCTAAGCAATCTTAAAATATTGGATCTGGACACGAACCAACTGACGGGGGGGATTCCCCCTGAACTCGGTCATCTTTCCCAGCTGGAAATTTTGATTTTTAATGGAAATCCCTTGGCGGGTTCAATCCCATCCGAACTTGGTAATTTAACACGTCTGAAAGCAATGAATATAGGGGATTGTTCCCTTACGGGGACTATCCCATTGGAACTTGGTCGTCTCAGCCAGTTGGAAGAATTGAATCTTTCTTCCAATCCCTTAACGGGTGCAATCCCGCCTGAACTCGGTAATTTATCACGGTTGAAATACTTACAGTTAACTTTCAATTCGCTGACGGGCTCAATCCCCCCAGAGCTTGGCAATCTCACACAGTTAAAAGAATTTCTAGTGTTTAACAATGAACTGACGGGCTCAATCCCCCCAGAACTCGGTAAACTTACTCAATTAGAGGAACTTACCTTGGCCACGAATAACCTGACAGGCGCGATCCCGTCAGAACTCGGCAATCTCACGCAGTTGAAAGAATTTCATGCACCATGGAATTCTTTGATTGGGCCGATTCCCCCCGAACTTGGTAACCTTGCACAATTAAAGGTTTTGGTTTTGCATAGTAACGAGTTGACAGGTTCAATCCCGTCAGAACTCGGCAATCTATCACAGTTAGAAGAACTTGATCTGAATAAAAATCAACTTTCTGGAATAATCCCCCCCGAACTCGGGAACCTCACACAATTGAAATTGCTGTGGCTGTTCAAAAACGAACTGACAGGGCCAATTCCATCCGAATTTGCTCATCTTACCCAGTTGAAGGTCATGGGTATAAACGACAATTCTCTGACAGGTGCAATCCCATCAGAACTTGGTAGTCTATCACAGTTAGAAGAACTTGATCTGAATAAAAATCAACTTTCTGGAATAATCCCCCCCGAACTCGGGAACCTCACACAATTAAAGGATCTGATATTGAACACGAATTCTCTTACTGGTCCAATTCCATCGGAATTTACTCATCTCACCCAGTTGAAAGCCATGAATTTAGGAGACAATTCTCTGACAGGTGCAATCCCGCCCGAACTCGGTAAAATGACTGTCCTGGAGGATCTCAATCTTCGGAACAATCAGTTCTCTGGATCAATCCCGCCGGAATTTGGGAGCTCACCATCACTGACAATTCTAGACTTGGGTGATAACGATAATTTAGATGGGCTCCTGTCGCGCAGCCTTCTGGAATTTAACCTAAGCTATGTAGATGTTTCGGGAACAGGAATTTGTATTCAGCAAGACACGGTATTTCTGGAATGGTGGAATAATCTTTCAGTGGGCTACGCAGAGGATTGTGCGCCCCAACAGGTTGAGCGGCTTGCTCTGATCGATCTGTATAACAAGACTGGGGGGAGTTTCTGGCGGAATACTACGGGATGGAACAGCGGTGAACCGCTCAATAATTGGTACGGTGTCACCGTCAGAAATGAACGGGTCAACGAACTCTCCTTGCCGGATAACGGCCTTGCGGGATCTATCCCAGGAGAGATTGGCAACTTCACCGAACTCATGGTCATCAATCTTGCTGACAATGCCTTGTCCGGTGCGCTACCAGAGGAAGTCTTGTCTCTATCGGAACTGACGGAACTGCGTGTCAACGGAAACAAAGAGCTTGAGGGAGTTCTCGGCGATAATCTGATACGACATCTATCAAGCCTTGAAATACTCCACTTTGGAGAAACAGCAATTTGCGCCTCGCCCGTCTCAATATTTCAGGAATGGTACGCAGGTCTTGACGATACGAGCGGCGAGATATGTGGAAACCCAGATGAGGTTCGGCTAAACATACCCGTCGCCTATCTGACACAGTCTATCCAGACCCCGGAACGCTCTGTACCACTTATTGAGGGGCGTGATGCCCTGCTGCGTGTCTTTGTTACCGGGGATCCGGGACCTGCATTCTTTCAGCATGAGGTGTCTGCCACGATACGTGCGGGGAGCAGAACACATCAGGTAGAGATGACGCGAACTGGAGGTCAGCTCCTCACTGCGGCCGACGAGAGTCATCTGGACAACTCATTTAATGCCGTCATTCCAGGCGATTTTATTATTCCGGGTGCGACGCTGGTCGTGGAGGCTGATCCTGACGGTATCATTCCGCGTGCGGCAGGAAGTCATGACCGATTCCCTTCTGTGGGCGAAGAGCAACTCAATGTCGTTTCTGTTCCCGCTATGGATGTTACCGTGGTTCCCGTTCTGGAGGCAAATGAGCCGGACCGGTCCATCTTTGAATGGACCGATAATATCAGCGACAGCAGCCCGGAGGTGGGGCTATTCAAGTATGCTTTCCCATTCCATGAATTTCGCGCTAGAAGCCGGGAGGCATATGTCACCTCGCTTGATGTCGTATCTGACGATGGAGCATGGGGGCTCGTGCTGGAATTGGAAGCCTTGCGGCTCTTGGACAATGCAGCCGGATACTACTACGGGGCCGCCGCAAGCGTCAACGGATATGTGCGGGGGACTGCGCGACTTGGAGGATGGACCAGTATGGGGAAGGCGTGGGATACCGAACTAGCACACGAGATCGGACACAACCTCAATCTGGAGCACGCGCCGTGCGGCGGGCCTGATTTCACCGACCCGGACTACCCCCATGCAGGCGGAAGTGTGGGTGCCTGGGGATTTGATTTTCGT
>JAJECE010000073.1 GCA_022822185.1 Rhodothermales bacterium
CGCCGGGCCGCCGACGGGGCCATGTGCGCCGCGGCCGAGCGTGCAGAGATGGCGCAGCTCTGGTACTCGGCTTCTTCGTGGGATCCGTCATTCGGCGAACTATTGGCGGGTTGCCGCATGTCGCAAAGCCTGCCCCTGTCCAGGGGATCGCTTAGCGTATGGGGACAGGGCGCATTCCGGCAGTTCAATGGACAGGGCGAGGATGCATTGACACTTCGCACAGAGGTGACCAGCGGGATGCTGGGGGCAGACTACCCATAAGCGCTAACTTGTTTGTCGTTTAAAATAATTTTCAATCTGCACAGTTCTTTTCCGAGGTGATTCACTCAATCCTTCGGATATAGACGGCCATTGCTGAATCATGGTGGCTAATCCACAGGCGGGTTCAATGGCTCGGATCACCTCATTTTGAGCGAATTGGAAGTCTTTCCAAGGACTGCACGGATGTTGTTGCGTAGCCCCAGGGGGAAAAAGTTCGTGCATGACGAACGATCTTTTCGGTAAGAAGCGCAACGAAAAGCTTCCCGTAAAGCCACGCTTTCGCGCTTTGTTCATCGGATTTTGGCAAATGGCCAAATTGGGCCAGAGACTTGAATCGCTTAAATACGAGTTCAACCTGCCATCGGAGACGATACCATTCAAGAACATCGGATGCCGAAAACCGATCCGGAGGGAAGGTTGTAAACACGATCACATAGGATGCGAAGCGCCGGGTCGACTCCCGCGGTTTTTTCTTTTTCCTCCGGGCATTCTGGTCAATAGACTTGAGTGCATCCTGGGTTGCTTCTTTGGTTTTTCGCAGAACACAAATCCGTCCAAGAACTCCAGGAGCATTCTTCAGATTCACCTGCCATTCTCCAACCTCTCCAATGTGAGTGATGGATTCCACCGCAGATAACAGGTGAAACGGAATGCCCGGTCCGGTTTCAAAATGTAATGCACCTGTATTCACGCGAACGGTTACATATCCGCCCGCTTTTGCAACGTATTCAATCCCCTTCGCGGTGGAATATCCCCGATCTGCCAAGATGTAATCTCCTGGATCAACTGGAAAATGTTTGAACGTTTCTGCGGTTCCCTTTCCCTTGGTTGGCGTGAGTTTAAAAAATTTGCATCCAAAAGAAGGAAGAGCCATACTGTAATGCAATCTCCACTGTGATCCCGTTTTTCCCGGTTCACTGACCACTGTCGCATCAAATGCGTGCATTTGATGCACCGTATCCGATACGGTAATTCCATGCTCCTGAAACAGTGCCCGGCATAATGCATAGAGCCAGCCCTGGGATTTACGTAAACGCTTGAGAAGGGCAACATCCGAGAGTTCTGCAATCTCGGCCTGACGGGCACGAACGACGGTTTCCCGTAAAGAATGCCCGCATCCCAAGTGGATCAGTAGTGTTCGTAGAAGAGACTCCGGCGACTTATCTTTGCGCAATCCTTTCAAGGCACCTGTATCCGTAGCCAGTTGCTTCCAATTTTCAGGTAAAAACGAAAGTAACACCTTCCAGTCCTCGCTGGTTGGTGCCTCGATGACGGTTACCGACATGATAGATTTCCCATCAGTGATTTTGTTGTAGAACATACAGAGGGTCGCAACTACCGCCAGATCATACAGGATGTTTCACATAAAAATCCAATATAAATATACTGACTGCTGTGCCTTCTATCCTCCAGATATGGTAAAACTACAATAATAATTGCAAAAAAACAAGTTAGCGCTTATGGGCAGACTACCGCTGGAGCACAGGATGGCTGGCAGGTGTGCTCTTTGCGCACAGCCGGGGGGACGGATCGTTTGAAATGAAAGAGGAATCCGGAGAGATCACATCCGCATTGACGGGGATCTATCCGTATGTGTCGTATGCGCGTGCAGGATGGGAGATATGGGCGAGTGCAGGCGCGGGACGCGGCAACGCCGAGGTGCTAGAATTAAAAGGAGATCTGACTTCCCGCTTTGGGGCGCTGGGCATGCAGGGAACGCTGGTATCCAGGGGGACCACCCGGCTCCGCTATCATGGCGATATTCTGGTGACGGATGCCAAGATCGACGAGCACGACATCACGGCCGAGGTGTACCGGATCCGTACCGGCCTGGAAGCGAGTACACAGATCACGGGCGGGATCCGTCCCTATGTGGAGGCAAATGTGCGGCAGGATGGCGGGAGTGCAGAGACCGGTACGGGGCTGGAACTCGGCGGCGGGGTGCGGTTCGCAAACCCGGCGTGGCATCTGCGGGGCGAGGTGCGCACGCAGGGACTGGTGATGCATACCGCGGACGGGTTTACGGAGTGGGGCGTATCGGGATCATTGCAAATGGGCGGTGGCACGGAGGGATTGATGATGCGTGTGCGTCCATCATGGGGACGCGGGCAGGGGATGTCCATGTACCGGCAGCAGACGATCCTGGATGCCGCGCCGATGGGAGAGAATACCCATCGGACGGAACTGGAACTGGGGTACGGGATTCCGTGGAAAGAAGGATCGGCGCGGTCCGTGATGGGGGTGACCCAACTGCCGCAGGGAAGGATGTACCGGCTGGGCGGCGAACTGCGTCCACGGGAGCGGCTGTCCTTCTCGGTCTTTGGATTGACGCACGGACGCAAGGCCGCGCCGGGGGATATCGGCGTGAATGTGCAGGGAACACTCCAGTATTAGGCTTGAATTGAGTTTGGAACCAGAAATAACTAAAAATGTCTAGACACAAAGATGCGTTCACGCATCCCAATATGGGATACAATTCGGGCCCCCATATATTCTACAATCCTTGCTGATGTACAGTCAGTGCAGGATGAAATGGTAGCTGTCGGGAATTATATCCACTCATCCATGTTCCGTAATCATTCTAGATTTACGGTGTTAGCGGCCATGGCCACCTCATTATTTGCATTTGGATGTCTTTCTCCAGAACTCGAAATTACCGGTACCTGTATCGGTGCGATGGATACGCTTATCTCGCAAAAAATCGTCATTCATAATGCCGGGGATCCGATCTGGAGGTCAGAAGATGGTTGGCAGATCATCGAAGAGATAAGATATGGAAGCGGTACAGCGGGGAATTCCATCTTTTTCGGATCCATCCGCTCCTTTGATGTAGACCGCCACGGCAATCTATTTGTGCTGGATGGGCAAACTCAGGAAACCTACGTTCTTGATCCAGATGGAATGCTGGTCCGCACCATTGGATCAAGGGGAGCGGGGCCGGGAGAATTTGAAGAGGCTTCAGCGGTGGATGTCAGTGAAAATGGTGAGATATGGATCATGGAGATGCGTAAAGGCCAACTTACAGTCATGGACGCAGAGGGTAACTATCAGAAAATGGAGCGGATCAATAGTGTAGGATATACACAGATTCCCTACCGAGGCGGGTTTGATAAAGTTGGGCGATACAATGCCTTTATTGAATGTTATGACGGGGTTAAGAGTCAAGAGATGTTTGCGCGGTTTGACCAATCCTTGACTCCCGTAGATACGATTGCAATTCCAAAGGATCCAGTGGAGAGTGATTTTTTCATACATCATCTACCAAGCGGAGGAAGTATACGCGCAGCCGTTCCATATCAGGGAGCTTTTGGATGGTTATTTTCGGTCGACGGGAACTTCTGGACTCTCCGGACTACATCCGCAGAAACCTATGAACTTGTCGAATTTACCGCCGGGGGTTCCCCGCTTCGACGTGTGAGGAGGGAGTTGGAGCCGGTTCAGGTGACCGGTGCAGACAGAACGAGAATTCAAGAGGATCTTTTCTGGTTCACAGACCAGGGTGGAACCATTGACATGAACAGGATTCCGCCGTATAAACCCGTCGCCAGCCGGTTTTTCAGTGACGACCAAGGCAATCTCTGGGTGATGCGGACGACCACCATGCCTGAGCAGCAGGGAACACTGTTTGATGTCTTTGATGCGGAAGGTGTTTTTTTGGGAGAGGTGTTATTACCTTTTCCGTTAAGGATAAATCCCGGCCCTGTCGTGAAGGGGAACCTGCTTTACGGGATGATGCAGAGTGAAGACGGTGGCGAGATCATTGTGCGGGCACAGATTCAGAAGATCGAAAAATCGTTCCCGGAACAAACGGAATACGAATCGTTCTGACCAGAATGGAGCCCACGCCTTGTGTTCACATGGAATAAACATGCAAATATCAGATGACAGCAACCCCCATTCCTGTTCGAAATGACCATTTCAGTGCCCATGCAATGAACAAAGTTGCCGCTGCATCCCCCCATCCCATAACGGCAGCCGTCTGTGCTGTATTGCTGTCTGGAATCGGATGTGGTTCCTCTGAATCTCCGCAGATTACCGATTCGTGTGTCGGCGTAGTCGATACCGAAAGCCTGGAGGAAGCCGTTCTCCATAATACCGGTGATCCGCTCTGGAGACCTGAAACGGAATGGGAGATTGTGGAGGAGATGCGATTTAGCGGCGGCGAGGACTCCACGTTTTTCGTGTCGATCGTCTCCATAGATGTGGATCAGCAGGGACACCTGTACGTCCTTGATTCCTATACACAGCAAATCTCTGTTTTTGACCCAGAAGGGATATTCCTGCGCACCGTCGGATCCAGCGGGTCAGGACCGGGAGAATTTGAAAATGCGACTGCAGTGGATATCAGTGATCGGGGAGAGATTTGGGTGATGGAGATGCAGCTGGGGAAACTCACGATCCTTGATGCAGAAGGGAATTATCTTCGCACGGAACGAGTCAATACGACGGGATGGGACTTCAGACCCTATCCAGGTGGCTTTGATCCAGTGGGTCGCTACAATGCGATGTCGCTGTGCTATGATTATGAAGAGGAGAAAACCAAGACCATGTTGGCCCGGTTTGATCAATCCTTTACTCCGATTGATACGATTGCAATCCCCCGGAGTCCCTATGAAATTGATCATTTTGAATATAATGACTCCGATGGGGGCAGTTATAGCACACTTGTACCGTTCCAGGGAACCTTCCATTGGGTATTTTCTAATACCGGTAACCTATGGACACTCTATACCGGTACGTATGAACTGGTTGAAATCACCGCCGGGGGGATCCCCATCCGAAGGGTGACCAAGGAGCATGAGCCGGTTCCGGTAACCCGTGCAGACCGGGAGTCGGTCCGTGACCGCCTGGAGTGGTTCACCGAGATCGGAGGAACGATAGATGAAGCGAGGATTCCCAGGAATAAACCTGGAATTGAAACGTTTTTCACGGACGACGAGGGGAACCTTTGGGTCATGCATGCAGGGACAGAAAATTTGGCTTCTGTGTTTGACATCTTTGATGCCAGGGGGCAATTTCTTGGAGAGACGCACCTCCCCTTTAGTCTGGATATTCATTCCGGGGCTGTCGTTCAGGATGGCTTGCTTTTTGGGGTCACGGAAGATGAGGAAGGAGGAGCCATGGTCGTCCGGGCCCGGATCAAGAAGTAGGCTCATGGGAGGATTGCAACGACATCTAATCTGATGTCTGGAAGAGGTGTTCTCTCTTTTCAGCTGTCACTTTTAATGTATCAGGGCGGTCTCAGATGTATGCCCGGATAGGTCGCAAGAAGAGTGCTTAATGAGAATTAAGGAAGTATTTCAGAAAGTGGAAGAACTGTTGGCGCAGGCCGGACTGCATGATTCCCGCCGCACAGCAATATGGATTTTCTGTGATGTACTGCAGTGCAACCCAGTGTATTTAGTCACGCACGAAGAGGGGCAGCTGGAGCAGCATCAGGTGGTAAAAATTTTCTCAATGGCCGCACGATGTGCGCTGCATGAGCCCGTACAGTATGTACTGGGATACACGGAATTCAGAGGTCTGCGGCTTCATCTGGTTCCCGATGTTCTGATCCCCAGACCCGAAACAGAGCAGTTGGTTGATGTTGCACTTGAGGCGGCAGAACGCAGAATACCATTGCGGGTTCTGGATATCGGTACCGGGAGCGGGTGCATTGCGCTGGCGGTTAAGCAGGCAATTCCGAATGCAAGTGTGACGGCGTGTGACATCAGTAAATCTGCACTCATCGTCGCGAAGTCAAATGCGAATAAACATAAACTTGGAATTGAATTTATTCTTGCAGATCTGTTCAAAGAAGAGTTTCTGAAGTTTGTGGGCAGCAGGTATAACCTGGTGATTTCGAATCCCCCGTATATTCCAGATTGTGAGCGTCCAGATCTTCCTCGGAGAGTACGCAATTATGAGCCGAAATCAGCCCTGTTCTGTGGTGCGAATCCACTCAAATTCTACCGCGCCATCAGCAGGCACATGGCGGATGGGTTACTGGATCCTGGAGGTGTACTGGCGGTAGAGGCCCATGCTGATTATGCGGAATCGGTCGGGGATCTATTCAGGGAGCATAGCGGTTTGAAGGTTCAGGTAAAGCAGGATCTTGCGGGGCATCCCCGATTTGTGATTGCGCAACTTGATGAAGAACTCTCGCCCTTGCCAGCGTAGACGAGCCCCAAATCCATCTCACCATGAAACTTGCACTCGTGCAATGTTCTGCCACCGGGAACCTCAGTACAAATCTAGCCCAGGGGCTGGCATCTTTGGAGGAAGCGGCGCAGGCAGGGGCGGAACTGGTCGTATACCCGGAACTTGCATTCACACCGTTTTATCCCCAGCACCCCAGGCAGCACTATGCGGAATGTGACGGAAATAACCTGCCTCCATTATCGCTCGCAGAGGAGATTCCCGGCCCGACTACAGAGTTGTTCTGCGAAGCGGCCAGGAGACTGAACGTCGTTGTTATTCTGAATCTATACGCCAGAAAAGGAGAGATGGCCTGTGATGCATCCCCGGTCATTGATGCAGATGGCACACTTCTGGGGGTCACCAAAATGATGCATATTACCCAGTATGAAGGGTTCTATGAGCAGGATTACTATACCGATGCCGGTGCGTGCGCCCCTGTCTATGACACCGCGGCAGGTCGCATTGGCGTGGCAATTTGCTATGACCGGCATTACAGCGAGTATTTGAGGGCATTAGCGCTGCAGAGGGCAGATCTGGTGGTGGTGCCGCAGGCCGGGGCGCTGAATGAGTGGCCCGAAGGACTGTTTGAAGCCGAACTGAGAGTTGGAGCATTCCAGAACGGATACTATATGGCTCTGGCGAATCGAACGGGCGAGGAGGATGTGCTCACGTTCGGCGGCGGCTCGTTTGTCGTGGATCCAGATGGCACCGTCTTAGCCCGTGCCCCGGAAAATGAACCCTTCATCCTGTATGCCGATCTAGATCTGCAGCGCTGCCCCAAATCCCATGCGCGTAAACTCTTTTTACGTGATCGGTGTCCAGAAGCCTATGCAGGCGGTGCGGTTCGGATTTAAGGCTGCGAGAACTCCGGGTAGGACATTTGCTGCCAGGCTCCCGTCGCTACATACTGGAGCGCCTTGCTAAAATCTTCTTTTCCCCAATACCCGCCGCACTTTGCAATGTAGGTGCCATCGTTTTTCAAAAACACCGTTGTCGGTGTTCCCTGCGCTCCCAGACTGTATCCCAGTTCCTGGGAAGAAAGAGTGTAGCCCTGGAAGGTATGCATGGTTTCTGTATCGTCAATATTCAGCCGCCCGTACGCAAAATGATCCTGAACATAGGTGACCAGAGCGGCATCGGTATAGACATCCTGTTGCATTTTTCGGCACCAGCCGCACCAAGGGGCATAGATGTCAATGAGCATGGGCCTGCCGGTTTTTGAGGCCGTTGAAATGGCTTCATCAAAGGTCGGCCAACTTATTGGAGCATCCAGGACCTGTTCTGCCTGAAGGAGCACAGGTTCAGGTGCATCCCCGGAGGAGCACCCCGCAATAAGCATAATGGCGATCAAGGTCTGATATAAATTCATCGGTTAAGGAGATTCTGGTAAGGCGTAATAAAATGTTCCGCTTCGGTGGCAAAGTTAAAGAATTCCTGAACACACGCGGTATTCTGAATCCATTTTTTACGCAGTTCCGGAGTTTTGATCGCATGATCCAAGGCCTGTCCCAATGCCGCTGCATTGCCAGAAGGGACCACGCGGCCAACCCCGAAGCGTGTAATGATTTTTGTAATTTCGGGGAGATCGCTGGCAATGACGGGAACACCGGCGGCCAGATATTCAAACAGTTTGTTTGGGAGTGCATACCGGTGGTTGAGGCAGCAGTCGTCAAGAAACGTAAGGCCGAGATCGGCCGAGGCGGTATACGAAAGCAGTTGATCGGGAGGGACCGGGTCCATAAACCGAATCCTGGCATCCAGTCCCGATTTGCTCACCAGTCGCTGGATCTCTGATTTGAGAGGACCACCTCCCATAAAAACGAGGATCGCATCCGCAGTGTGACGCATTGCCTCCACCATTGCTGCTGCGCCGCGATGCGGTTGCAGACTTCCCTGGTGAAGAACAATTTTGATGTTTGGAGGTAGACCGAAGTGTTTACGAAAAGAGTTCCCGGGAACCGAATTTTGCGGCCTCGGAACATTGTGCATGACATGGACCGTATTGAGCCGAAAATGCCCCCGGAGATGACGGGCGATGCTTTCGCTTACCGTGTACACGCAATCCGCCTGTCGGATGTATCGGTGCTGGATAGCCGTCCAGGCTGCCCTGACCCAGGGCCGGCGGATTGCTGCCGGAAGGTGCGTGTATAACTCACGTGAGTCAAAGACCAGATGCGCCCGATGATGCCTGGCGGCCTGATTCATTGCAGGCAGGGTGTACAGGTCACTCGCATGGTAGACGTTTGAGGTGATATTGCGTAATGCCGAAATAAATTGTTGATGAACATGCCAGAAAAACCTGGGACCCTTACCGGCAGGTCTCGGCAGGTACTGAAGCGTAACATTCCGAATGTTGAGATCCCTGATTTCGGATGGATCTCCGAGTCCAAATACAAGGATACGGAGGTCTAAATCAGAGAGTAGATGTAATTGACGCAGTGCACGGGAATTCTGTCTTGGATCTCCGGTCAAGGCAAAGGTCACATCAGTGGATTGGGGAGATGTGCCCGGGGTGAAAAAATTGTGCATATGTATGGGGATTCAGCGAACGGTTGTCATGTACGGGTAACAGAAGTTTATGGATAGGGGAAAATAAAAAATATGCGGGTTTGGTTACGCATGGTGTGCGCTTTGGTCGTAACGATCATCGTGAGTATTCATACAAGTATCGGGGCACGCCTGCGCCCGGAGGTTGAACGTTTGGCCTACAGAATGATGCGACAGGGGGTTGCCGCGCGTCTCTTCTGTCGTATTCTCAATATACATGTAAAGGTGTCCAGAGACGCAAAGCTGTCTCCGGCGACCCTGAGAATATCCAATCATCTGACGGTATTAGATCCGATCATTCTCGCATCTCAGCTTGATGTATGCTTTGCAGGAAAGGCAGAAATTGCCCGCTGGCCGGTCATCGGATGGATCTGCAAATGCTATGCGATGCTTTTGGTTCACCGCCGCCGAAGAGGAAAGGCCGTAACCTTTGCAAGCCAGATCAGGGAGAGGCTTCAGAAAGGAGGATCGGTGCTGGTGTTTCCAGAAGGTACAACCGGTGACGGGCGAACGCTCCTTCCGTTTAAGACCGGTGCATTTGAAAGTGTGAAAGATTCGGACGAAGCACGGATGCAGGCGATATTCATTGATGTGACGGCCATGAACGAACGCTTTGTTGAGGGCACGCAGGGGCGGACCGCGCTGACCCAAATTCCTGCGAACTACCCGGACAACTTTATCGGACGGGTCCGGCATCTTGCAGGTTTTCGCCGGCTGGATATTGAACTGCGGATCGGTCCGCTCCTCTCTGGTTCTGGCATGGACCGCAGAGCACTCGCGGGGGTGGCCCGTGAGGCGATTCTTGCGCTGCAAAGAAACAATACACCCGCCGCAGAGTAGCGTCCTTCCATGAATAACTCTGAAACAGCATCCCATCGATTCGGGGTACTGCGCCCGCCTTTTCGACTTCTGACCGGAATCAGTCTGGTCGGGGTGGGACTATTGGCGGGGATCCTGGCGATGCTCATTATTGATCGGCCTCCACCGGGTGCCCAACTGGCAGAAATCCGCCTCGTGGAGCGGGCAGCAGGGTCTGAAATGCCTCCCTCCGAAACGGAACCGCTGCCGGTGCTGACCCTGAGCAGTGCATTCCGGAATGTCGCCCGCAGTGCAGTCGAATCCGTGGTCTCAATCAGTACGGAACCAGGCTGGCATTCCTACCTGTGGGCCTCCGAAACAGATGTAATGCGCAACAGTGAGGGGAGCGGGGTGGTCATCAGCCCGCAGGGACATATTGTTACGAATCATCACCTGATTGAGAATGCAGGAAGGCTGCATGTCCTGTTCGCCGATAAACGGGAATATGAGGCGTATACGGTTGGAATTGATCGCGCAACTGACATTGCCGTAATTCAGATTGTCTTGTCTTCAGGGGAGAATATTCCGGCCATGATGATCGGCGACTCCGAAACTCTGCAATTGGGGGACTGGGTTCTGGCCGTCGGGAATCCCCTCGAACTCAACTCGACCGTCACGGCAGGGATTGTCAGTGCTGTAGGGCGCTCCATGGACATTATTGATGCAGATTTTGGCGTGGAAAATTTTATCCAGACCGATGCAGCGATCAATCCCGGCAACTCCGGGGGCGCATTGGTGAATCTTAGTGGAGAACTCATCGGGATGAATACGGCAATTGCAACAAACAGCGGATTTTATGAAGGATATGGCTTCGCGATTCCGGTCAACCTAGTTGTTCGTGTTGCCAGTGATCTGATTGAATTTGGCGAATTCCGGCGTGGATATATGGGGGTAGTCCCTTCAGATATGAGCGCAAAATTGGCGCAGGCGTTAGGAATGGCGGCTGTTCGGGGGGTATTTCTGGATCAGATATACAATGGAGGGGCGGCAGAGATTGCCGGTCTGCGCCCCGGAGATGTGGTTTTCGAAGTAGACGGGCGGCCTGTGAACCGGCCGAATCAGTTGCAAAGTGAGATTCTCCTGAAGCGTCCCTATTCTACGGTAGACATAACCTATTGGCGGGAAGGGCAGATAGATACCCTGCAACTCCGGCTGCTTGGGCATGACCATCCAGGAGTAGCCAGCTGGCTGCTGGAAATGGGCTACCGGCCTCCACGTGAAATGCGCACCGCTCGGTACCTTGACCGGTGGGGACTGGTTGTTCGGGATAAATCAGAAGAAGATGAGGCACAGTATGGGGGGCTGGAAGGTATAATCATTCAGCGTGTGACGCATCAGGAAGAAATGGAATATCTAAAAGCAGGTGTACTGATTGAACGGATTGATGGCCGGACGGTCAATTCGGTCAAGGAGGCCATCAAACAATTGCGGGATGCCGACCAAACGACACGGCTTGCCATCCGGGATCCATGGAATATTACACGGATGGTATCGATCAGTGCCCGAAACGATTGAGGTGCATCGGATGCTGCGATATTTGACTGCCGGTGAGTCGCATGGGGAGGCACTGGTTGGAATTGTTGAGGGGATGCCAGCAGGAGTGCCACTCACGGCAGGTATGATTAACGGCCATTTGGCCCGCAGATGGCTGGGGTTCGGTCGCGGGGGACGTGCGAAGTTTGAACAGGATCAGGTACATATTTACTCGGGGGTACGTTTCTCCAAAACCATTGCCAGCCCCATTGCATTGAGACTGGAGAATGCAGCCTATATGCGTGATAAGAGCGGATGGCCCGAAGTGATGGCGCTGGAAGGCGATGGAGCAGGGATTGAACCCGTCACCTTGCCGCGCCCCGGCCATGCAGACCTGGAGGGAGCCCGCAAGTATGGGTTTGATGATATTCGCCCCGTCATTGATCGCGCAAGTGCACGCGAAACGGCCATGCGTGTCGCATGCTGCACCATCGCCCGTGTGCTGCTCAAACAGTTTGGAATTCAGGTGGGAAGTCATGTACTTCGGATTGGGAAGGTCGGCTGGCAGGAAGACGGGAGTTGGCACAAACAAAGAGATGCACTTCTAGGCAGTGGGGCCGAGGCCGTCAATGGTCAGGCGGATCAGAGCCAGGTACGGATACTGGATCCAGAACTCAGCAAGGCATGCGTGGAGCATATCAGGGAGACCAAGCGCTCCGGTGACTCGCTTGGCGGGGTTTATGAGGTTGTCGTGACGGGGGTGCCGCCAGGTCTCGGATCCTATGTGCACTGGGACCGGCGTTTAACCGGACAGCTGGCCCAGGCAATCCTTTCAATTCAGGCGCAGAAAGCGGTGGAGATCGGCGACGGCATTGTGAATACCTCGCGTCCAGGCTCTAATGTACACGATGAGATTTATCTGAATAATAGCCAGGATTATCAGCGCCGATCCAACCATGCAGGTGGACTTGAAGGCGGAATGACCAATGGAATGCCCATTGTCGTGCGGGGATACATGAAGCCGATCCCCACGCTGATTAAACCATTGGGTACGGTGGACATGGCGAGCGGGGAATCGCAGCCCACACGCTATGAGCGGAGTGATGTAACCAGTGTCCCTGCTGCATCGACGGTCGCTGAAGCAACCGTCGCATGGGTCATTGCCAATGCATTCCTTGAAAAATTTGGTGCAGACTCGTTGGATGAGATGCAAAAACGCTTTTCGGATATTTCCTGAAAGCATCCTCTGAACGGTATACTGTGGAATGAACAACAAGAGGGGGCGTATTGCGCCCTATGATCCCAAGACAACAGAAGCCCGCTGGTATGAGTATTGGGAAGCGAAGGGATTCTTTCAGGCGGATCGGATGCGCGGCCGTCTGCCCCATACGATCATGATGCCGCCCCCGAATGTGACGGGTGCACTGCACATGGGACACGCACTCCAGGATACGATCCAGGACGCACTGACGCGGATGCGCCGCATGCAGGGCAGGGAGGCATTGTGGATGCCGGGCAAGGATCACGCCGGCATTGCGACACAGAATGTTGTGGAGCGCACCCTGAAGGAAGGGGAAAAGAAAACCCGCTTTGATCTTGGACGTGAAGCCTTTATCGAAAAAGTCTGGGAATGGGTGGATAAATATGGGGACCGGATCCTGCAGCAGAAACGACGCCTAGGCGACTCATGCGACTGGGAACGCGAACGGTTTACAATGGATCCCGGGTACGTCAAAGCTGTGCAGACCGTTTTTGTAGAATTGTACAAGGCGGGACTGATCTATCGCGGACAGTATCTGGTGAACTGGTGTCCGCAGGACCAGACCGCACTTTCGGATGAAGAGGTGGACAATGTGGAGCGTGACGGGTTCCTCTGGCATATCCATTATCCGCTCGTAGATGGATCCGGGCATATCACGGTGGCGACCACCCGCCCGGAGACCATGTTCGGTGATGTGGCCGTGGCCGTGAATCCCGATGATGAACGCTATACAGAGTTGGTCAGCAAACAGGTCAGATTACCCCTGACCAAGCGGTACATCCCTGTGATTGCAGATTACTATGTGCAGCCGGAATTCGGGACGGGAGTACTGAAAATCACCCCGGGTCACGACAAGAATGATTTTGAGGTGGGAAAGCGGCATGAATTGAAAATCTTCAGTGTGATTGCCGAAGATGGAACACTCACCGAGGATTGCGGCCCCTATTCCGGTATTGATCGCTTTGAAGCACGTGAGCGCATCGTGAAAGATCTGGAAGCGGAGGGGTTGCTTGATAAAATTGAACCCTATAAAAGCACGGTTCCTGTCTCCCAGCGTTCCAAAGCAATCGTCGAACCGCTTTTGTCACGTCAATGGTTTGTAAACATGAAGCCACTGGCCGAACCGGCAATCACTGCGGTAAAAGATGGCACAATCAAGTTCTATCCACGGCGGTGGGAGAATGAATATTTCCGCTGGCTGGAGGACATTCGGGACTGGTGCATCAGCCGCCAATTATGGTGGGGGCACCGGATCCCGGTCTGGTACTATACAGATTCGGACGGGAAGATTGATGAAACGCGCACATTCGTGGTGTCCATAGAACAGCCGGAACCGGGCATGGTACAGGAGGAAGATGTACTGGATACCTGGTTTTCATCCTGGCTCTTTCCATTTGCCACATTGGGCTGGCCAGAGGAAGACCCCGAAACCCAGTCCGACCTAAGCTACTTTCATCCGACCGATGTGCTGGTTTCGGGGTACGATATTCTATTCTTCTGGATTGCCCGTATGATTATGGCATCGCTCTATTTTACGGGACAGGTGCCGTACCGGGATATATTTATTACCGGGATGATCAAAGACAAACTGGGGCGCTGGATGTCCAAGAGCCTCGGCAACGGGATTGATCCACTGGAACTGATTGAGGAGTACGGGGCGGATGCCGTTCGGTTTTATTTGACGATCTTATGTGCACAGGGGCAGGATATCCGGCTGGATCCCACCGGCTTTCAGATGGGACGGAATTTTGCCAACAAGATATGGAATGCATTTAATGTATTCGGGCAGTTTATTGAATCTGGCAAGGTATATCAGCGCACCAGGTCCATTGCCGAACTTGAACTGGTGGAGCGCTGGATGCTCACGCGGCTTGCCGAATGTACTGCGTCGGTGGAGGAAGCACTAGTCCGGTACCGGTTGAATGAAGCAGCGAGCCTATTGTACACGACATTTCGGAGTGATTACTGTGACTGGTATCTGGAGTTGGTCAAGCCAGTTTCCGGTTCAGTCATGTCCGAGGATCGGATTGCTCTTGCAATAGAGATATACGAGCAGTTGATTCAACTCCTGCATCCATTTATGCCGTTCATTACCGAAGAGTTATGGCACCGCCTCCGTCCCCGTGCGGAAGCAGAGGCGTGTATGGTATCCAGATGGCCGGCTGCCACCGGTGAACGGGATCCGTCGGGCGCGGAGCAGTTTACATTTTTGCAGGAGACCGTGACTGCGATCCGGCATCTGCGCAGCCGCTATGGGGTTGCTCCGGGAAAAAACATTGAGGTGACCTTGAGTTTATCGGAAGAGCAGTCGGATCTGAGCGAGGTGATGGCGAATCATACGGAGTATTTCGCCAAACTTGCGCGTGTGGAACATCTGCGGGTGGGAACCAGTCTTCCGAAGCCGCCTCAATGCATCTCTACGGTGGTGGGGGCGGCGGTCATTTATGTGCAGGGTATGGTGGATTCGGTGGAAGAGCGTGCGCGTCTATCGAAGGCTTTAGCACAGAAAGAAGCGTTTCTGCTTCGGGTGCAGAAGAAGTTGCAGAATGAAAATTTTGTCCGCCGTGCTCCCGCTCAGGTTGTAGAAAATGAGCGTCAGAAAGAAGCGGATGCCAGAGCGGAAATTGAAAAATTACGCGAAAGCCTGGCGGCTTGGGAGGAATCGTGACCTATATCCTCGGAATCAGTTGCTGGTACCATGATGCGGCGGCCTGTTTGCTCAGGGATGGAGTGATTGTTGCCGCGGCACAAGAGGAGCGCTTTACACGGATTAAGCATGATGCGTCCCTGCCCGTGAATGCGATCACATGGTGCCTTCAGTATGCGGGGATCAAAGCGGAAGAACTCAGTGCAGTCGCCTACTATGACAAGCCCTTTCTGAAATTCGAAAGGATCCTGGAGACCTATTTGGCGAGTGTTCCCCGCGGTATTCCATCGTTCCTGAAAGCCATGCCGGTATGGCTGAAGCGCAGCCTCTGGATCCCCGAATTGATTCGAAAAGAGATCGGATTTGATGGTCGGATCTTGTTCTGTGAGCATCATGAAAGCCATGCAGCGAGTGCATTTTTTCCGTCTCCCTTTGACCATGCGGCGATCCTGACCACGGATGGGGTCGGGGAATGGACAACGACCTCGATGGGGGTTGGTCGTTCTGATCGCCTCATACTTGAGAAAGAAATCCATTTCCCTCATTCGTTGGGACTGCTCTACAGCACATTCACGGGATACTGTGGTTTTCGAGTGAACTCGGGGGAGTACAAGTTGATGGGACTGGCCCCGTACGGGGAACCGAAGTATGTCCAGACGATTCTGGACGAATTGATTGACCTCAAGGAAGATGGATCCTACCGGTTGAATCTCCGGTATTTTGCATTTCCGTGGGGGTTACGAATGTATTCCCGGGAATTTGAGCGCCTCTTTGATGGTGCTGCCCGAACGCCTGAATCTTCAATTACCCGCAAGGAAATTGATCTTGCCCGCTCCATTCAGGTGGTGACCGAGCGTGCAGTGATGCAAATGGCCCGGCATGCGGGCCAGATTTCAGGGGCAGCGAATCTCTGTATGGCTGGCGGAGTCGCGTTGAATTGTGTGGCAAACGGCAGGGTTCTGGAATCGGGTCTGTTCGAAAAAATTTGGATCCAGCCTGCTTCCGGGGATGCGGGGGGTGCACTGGGGGCGGCATTAATGGCATGGCACCGCTACATGCAAACCCCGCGTGATGTCGGTCACGGTGATTCGATGCAGGGGGCCACATTGGGGCCTTTCTATGGGACGGGTGAGATCCGTGCGACACTACTGGATCAGACATCAATCTTGTATGAAGAGTTGGACGATGACGTTTTGTGCGAGCGGGTCGCGCAGTTACTGGTCGATCAGAAGGTGATCGGCTGGTTTCAGGGGCGGATGGAATATGGTCCGCGTGCACTGGGGTGCCGCAGTATTTTAGCAGATCCCCGGAATCTGGCAATGCAGAAGCATGTGAATCAATCCATCAAGTTCAGGGAGAGTTTCCGGCCGTTTGCCCCGGTAGTGCCCGCAGAAAAAAGCAGTGCGTGGTTTGAACTCAAAGAGGAAAGCCCCTATATGCTTTTAACTGCACAGGTTAAGGGATCCCATATTGAGGGAGAGGGGCTGAAGCAGCAGCAGATGATCACATCGCCCATCGCAGCGGTGACCCATGTGGACGGCTCGGCCCGGGTACAGACCGTACGCAGGCAGGATCACCCTCTGCTCTATCGGTTACTGCAGGCATTTGAAGATAGAACGGGATGCCCGGTACTCATTAACACCAGTTTTAATGTTCGTGGAGAGCCCATTGTCTGTACTCCTGAGGATGCACTGAACTGCTTCAAACATACAGACATGGATATTTTAGTGCTTGGCTCATTTTTGATACAAAAAGATCTTCGGTGAGTACCGGTTTGGGATTTCCGGCAATGTTCTGCTTTGTCCAATGGATTTTACCCTTGTTGGAACCGCCGTATGGAATCTTCGCCACTTTGCTCCATCCAGGCCAGAATTCCCCCCTCCAGGCTCGCTACCCGGGTATAGCCTGCACGCTTCAGTAACCGCACCGCGTGTTTGGATCGAATCCCTTTTTGGCAGTGTACAATCACACGGTCGTCAAAATCTGCGGTGATTTCAGATAATCGTTTCGGTAACTCTTCCAGCGGGATTTGTAGATCTGCCCCCATTCTGATAGCTGAACCTTCGTGCAGGTCACGAACGTCCAGGAGGAAGAAGGGGAGGTTGCGGCGCCGGAGTTTTTTTAAGTTCTGCACATGAATTTCCGGTATGGACGGGCAGAACTCTTCATAGTCGATCAGTGCATGAATCGTAGGCGACTCGCCGCAGACGGGGCAGTCAGTTTTTTTTTCAAGTGCAAGGGTTTTCCACTCTGCGGTCAGGATGTTGATCAGTGCCATGCGGCCAATCAGTGGTTTTTCCAGGTCAAGCACTAATTTCAATATCTCACTAGCTTGCAGCGTGCCGATGATTCCAGGCAAAACCCCAAGCACCCCGCTTTCGGCGCAATTTGGGATGAGACCTGCAGGAGGCGGAATGGGGTGCAGGCAGCGGTAACATGGACCATTTTTGTCCCCGAAAACACTGACCTGCCCTTCAAATTGATATACACTTCCATACACATTGGTGATACCAAGAAGTACCGAAGCATCATTGACCAGATAACGGGTCGCAAAATTATCTGAACAGTCGGCTACAATATCATATCCCCTCAGGATCTGCATTGCATTTTCCCGTTGCAGGCGTGTGTCATGTCGGGTAATTCTGACATATGGGTTCCGGGTTTTTAGGGCGGCAATCGAAGAATCAAGTTTCGATGTACCAATAAATTCGTCGGTATGCAGAATTTGACGATGAAGATTGCTTGTTCCTACAACATCATCGTCAATCAGTCCAAGGTGTCCGACACCTGCAGCCGTGAGATAGAGAGCAAGAGGCGACCCCAGCCCGCCCACTCCAACAATGGCCACCGATGATTCCTTGAGTTTTTGTTGTCCAGAGGCTCCTAACGCATCCAGCGAAATTTGACGTGAATACCGCAGATGTTCGGCTTGACTGAGCATGATCAGTTGAGAGATTTGATGCTAGGGTTCATTTAAGATGTGGAGACGGTTTGCATACACCGGGCAACGTGAGATATTTTTCGGTCGCTTGCAGGAGATGGACCGACTCAATTCTGTTTTAACAGGCCAAGTGCTTTTACGTTTTGTCCATGCACAGACGGTTCATTGCACCACAGCCACTGCAGGGTCTTCAGGGTTTCGGGGACGGTTCCATGATGCAGGTCAAGCAGTTCGAGGACGGCCCGGTCTATCTTTTTTCGCACATCGTCCGCATGCGCCTGGCAGGCGGGTCGCAATTCTTTATCGGAAAGTTCATCAAACCTCTTTGCTGCCTGATCCAACCGGGGATCTGGAACCTGATCCAGTCGGGGGCAGGGGATATTGGCCAGCGCCTTCAACTGGGTTCGGGCTCGGCCGCTCTGGGTTCTCTGGCCCTGGGTCCAGTGAACCAGGAATCCCAGTGTAGAGTTGGTCCACAGCGCAAACGCTTTGCAGACTCGTTCATCGTCGTGTCGCAGCGAAGTCCAGGTAGGCCCGCCCATACCGGGATGTGTGGTTGTGGCCGCCAGGAGTGCCTGAGAGGTCCAGCGCATGTTTCGCGCATAGAACAGTCTGCTGCGGAACTGCTGCATTGCCTTCCGCCCGGTCTCTGATCCAACACCGGCCGGTGCGGTT
>JAJECE010000115.1 GCA_022822185.1 Rhodothermales bacterium
CGGGGATTATTCCTTCCTTGAAGAACACCGTCTGGCGCTATAGGGCTTCATGAGAATATAAAGATACGGAATATATGCCAGATATCCAAGGATGCTGAACACTACAAATGGGATAAATGAAAAAATCCGCTTATAGAGCACAGAAACGGGGTTTTTCAAAAAAGAAACATCGCTAAACCGTCGAAGTCAGGATTCTATGCGCTTAGATGGGTATGTGTGTTCCACGGGGATCCAACGCCTACGGCAAAAAAATGCCGTTATGCACGGTGGTGCAATCCAGGTGAGGTCCCAATTGTGTTAGCGCACGCGGTCGGATCCGTACGGGGTAGGGGAAACCCGGTCCCTACCGTGATACGTGTGACTTTATGCAGCATTGAATCTATTGATGTAGGGACATTGAAGGGTGAATGCAAAAGTGAGAAGATCATATATAATTCGTTGAAATTTATCGGTCGCTGATGTCCCGACATGGGGATTGAAACTTTTAAGTGGCTTCATAGAATAAAGTTATTGTCGCTAGACAATTGGTACCTCGTAGCCCGGATGACCGAATCAGAGATAAAGGCGGGGACAGACGAGTGCATTTTCAACGAAGATCCCGCAATCCTGCTCCCCAAACTCATTTCCGATGCTCTTGAGCAACTGCCCCCGCCCATCAGTGGACAGAAATGGGTTTTCGACGCGGTGGATGTAGATACGGAGGATGTGATCTTGACCGTTGACGGTCGCAACAAGACCATGGTGGGCATGTGATCTCATTCCTGACGGCAGGCATCAACCCCGTACTGTGTACAAATCCCCGTTCCCGATCATGGAAGAAGGTGATCGCCGTGGTTCACGCAAGGTGTATTTCTGGGGCATCCAACTTGTGAATCGTCTCTCCACAAGCCATGATCTCTTGAATCATCTATTGCGAAACACCACCTAATCTCTGATGGGAGTAGGTTGACACAGCATTGAACTGACTGGAGGCATAGACAAAGTAAACGAAGAGATGGGGAACATTGTGCATAAATTCCCATATCATGCGGGATGTCTGTATTTTCATCACAGATAGACTTTTCCAGATCCCCCAGCCGTAGCATAAGTTAGATTCATGATTTCCAAACCCGAAATAGAAAACCTACTGGAGCGTGCACATGCGCTCGGAGGCTATCTTTGACGTTGCAAAGCGAGCCGAACGGGTTCAGGCCCTGAATGAGAAACGGCTTGAGCCGGATTACTGGAATGATGCCGAAACCGCACAGGCAAATGAACGGGCAATTGCGTCGGAGAATGAATGGATCAAAGCCTATGAAACCGTCACCTCCCATGCAGAGGATGTCTCCGTGCTGGTGGAACTCGCCGAAGAAGAGTCGGAAGACTTGGCAGATGATATTGAAGCAAGTTGCAAGGCACTGCATCAGGCAATCGAAGTGCTTGAACTGCGGAGCATGCTTTCCGGGGAGGATGATCAGCGCAATGCAATCCTGACCATTAATCCCGGTGCCGGCGGGACGGAAAGTCAGGACTGGGCCGAAATGCTGCTGCGAATGTATACACGGTATGCAGAGCGGCAGGGCTTCAAGGTTGCAATTCTCGGCTATCAGGATGGAGATGTGGCCGGCATTAAGAGCGCTTCACTGAGCGTTCAGGGCGAGTTTGCCTACGGATACCTCAAAGCTGAGTCCGGTGTGCACCGGCTGGTGCGCATCTCACCGTTTGACTCCAATTCACGCCGGCATACGTCGTTCGCAAGTGTGTTTGTATACCCGGAGATTGATGAAACGATAGAGATTGAACTGCGGGATACCGATGTCGAACTGCAAACCTTTCGCTCAGGCGGGAAAGGAGGGCAGAATGTAAATAAACTGGATACCGGGGTACGTCTAATCTGGACCGGTGCACTTTCGAACGGGGAGCAGGTTCGCGTTGCCGCAGAATGTACGGAAGAGCGCAGCCAACTGCAAAACCGGGAGCGGGCAATGACCATGCTCAAAAGCCGTGTCTATCGTTTGGAGCAGGCAATCCAGGAAGAAGAGAAGAACAAGCGCGAAGCACAGAAGAAACGGATTGACTTCGGGAGCCAGATCCGATCCTATGTATTTCAGCCGTACACGATGGTGAATGATCACCGGACTGAACTCAAAATTGCCGATGTACAGTCGGTTATGGACGGAAGTCTGCACGCGTTTATTAAGGCATACCTCCTGCAGTAACGATGGCAGGTCGACACCAATATGATTATCTGGTTCTGGGGAGCGGCATTGCCGGCTTATGGTTTTCTCTGGGGGTTGCCGATCAGGGGAAGGTTGCCATCATCACTAAAAAAGAGACGGCGGAGTCCAATACAAATTATGCTCAGGGCGGGATCGCAGGGGTATGGGACAGGAATGATTCCATTGAAAGCCATATCCAGGATACTCTCGTTGCCGGTGCGGGACTCTGTGATGAAAAAATCGTCAGAGATGTAATCACCGAGGGGCCCCGTGAGATTCAGGCGCTGATTGATATGGGGGCCTCGTTCACCAAAGCGGAGGGGCAGCTGCACCTGGTCCGCGAAGCCGGACATGCACATCCAAGGATTCTCCATGCCAGAGATCGGACCGGGCGGGAGATTGAGCGTGTCCTGCTGGAAAAAATACAGGCACATCCCAATATCACCATCTTTGATTATCACTATGCGGTTGATCTGATTACAGAGCATCATCTGGGGCAGTATGTGACAAGGCTGCGCCCGGATGTTAATTGCTATGGTGCCTATGTGCTGGATGAACGCGACGAAACCGTGCATACATTTCTGGCACGCGTGACCCTGCTGGCGACCGGAGGGTCATGTGCGGTCTATCAGCACACGACCAATCCATCCATTGCAACGGGGGATGGTGTCGCCATGGCCTATCGTGCAAAAGCACGCGTAGCGAATATGGAATTTGTACAGTTTCACCCAACGTCACTCTATCAGGGAAAATTCCACAAGGGGCATGCATTTCTGATTTCGGAAGCCGTCAGGGGGCATGGTGGTATTCTGCTGAATCAGAGTGGAGAGGCATTTATGAAACGCTATGATCCCCGGGCGGAGCTGGCTCCACGTGATATTGTTGCCCGGGCCATTGACAACCAACTCAAGCATCACGGTGAAGATCATGTGTATCTGGATGTGTCTCACCTTGAGAAGTCCAGAACGGAAGAAGCGTTCCCGCACATCGTGGAGACCTGCCGAAGACTCGGTATCAACCCGACATCTGAACCTATTCCAGTGGTCCCTGCAGCACATTATCAATGTGGCGGAGTGCAGACGGATGGGATGGCAAGAACAAGCATTACCGGGCTTCTGGCGATTGGGGAGGTGGCCTACACAGGGCTGCACGGGGCAAATCGGCTCGCGAGTAACTCTTTACTTGAAGCAATGGTCTTTAGCCGGAGGGCCGTCAACATTGCCCCGCAAGTCGCAGCAGTGCGCGACTTTAATGAGTTGGTGCCGGACTGGAACGACTCCGGTACCGGGCAGCAGGGAGAGTGGGTGCTCATATCTCATAACCGGGAAGAACTACAGCGGACCATGTGGAATTATGTGGGGATTGTGCGCTCGGATCTGCGGCTTGCCCGTGCACTACGCCGGACGCGGCTGCTTTATGAAGAAGTAGAAGAATTTTATCACCGCACCCGTATCTCCAGCAGGCTCTGCGAACTGCGGAACCTCATTGCGGTCGCCTATCTGATTATTCGAAGCGCACAGATGCGGAGAGAGAGCCGCGGACTGCATTATACACTGGACTATCCGGAGCAGGTTACGGCGGAGCGGCGCACTAGTCTGGTCTAATCGGAACAATGATCTTTATGGATGGTAAGCGTCCCTGTAGCGGTTAATGTGTGCGATCAGGATTCGGTGAATCATCGCAGACAGTGACCGCTCGACGGCAGAGAGGTGCTCGGTTGCGGGCTCCTTTTTTGTTTAATATAGACGTTGAACTGCGCCCGTCACGCACGTCGAGACCGGGCGTTTTTAATATACAATAGACATGGATACGGTTGGACTTGAAGAGCGCGTGCAGTCCCTTGTGGAAAGGGAACTGGAAGAAGGCCCGATCTTTTTGGTTGAGTTTTCTGTGCGTGGGAGCAAAGGATCCCACACCGTAAATGTGTTTGTTGAAAGTGATGAAGACCTTAACGTTGACGATCTGGCTGGATTAAGCCATGATATTGGATTTATGCTGGATGTGGAGGATGTCATGCCTGGGCGCTACACCTTGAATGTGTCCACGCCGGATGCCACCCGTCCGCTGCGCCTGCCCCGGCAGTATCGCAAACACATCGGACGCAACCTGCGAGTTCACTACCGTAAGCACAAAGATGCATTCACAGAGGTTTGTGGAGAACTGTTATCGGTGCAGGAGGCCTCCATCCAGATTCAAAATGGGAAGGGAACGGTGAAAATCCTGCACGATGACATCCAATGGGCCAAAGTGCAGCTACCTTGGTAAGAACAGAAATTAATTGAGATGCATAGCAGAGATCTTGTTTCGTCATTTGCCGAAATTGCCCGGGAAAAAGATATAGACCGGGATACGCTACAGTTAATTGTAGAGGATGTTATCCGAGCCATGATCCGAACACGGTTTGGCTCCGATGAGGCATTTGAAATCATTCTGAATCCGGACCACGGAGATATACAGGTTCTGCATATCCGGGAAGTGGTTGAAGACTATGATCTGTCGGATCCAGTCACGCAAATTGAACTCCGGGATGCCATAAAGATCGAAGATGATTTTGAGGTGGAGGATGATGTTGCGGAAGAAATATCCATTGCCGAGTTTGGCAGACGTGCAGTACAGACGGCCCGCTATACATTTCGCAATCGTATCCGGGATATTGAGAAAGAGAATGTCTACGCGGAGTACTCGGATCTCATCGGGGAACTGGTGGTCGGAGAGATCTATCAGATACGGCGGCGGGAAATTCTGGTCCTGCACAACCGGGTTGAACTGGTGATGCCCCGGGAAGAGCAGATTCCGCGAGATCGTTACCGGAAAGGAGATATGCTGCGTGCTGTTGTGAAGGAGGTGCGCAGAGATGCAGGGAGTAACCCGAAAGTGATCATCAGCCGTACCGCCCCACAATTAATGGAGCGTCTGTTTGAGTTGGAGGTGCCGGAGATTGACGAAGGGATTGTGGAGATCAAGGCGATTCAACGTGAGCCCGGGGATCGGGCAAAAGTGGCGGTCATTACCCATGATGACCGGATTGACCCGGTCGGGGCCTGCGTAGGGCTCAAAGGGAACCGGATCCATGCCGTGGTGCGCGAACTCAGCAATGAGAATATTGATGTTATGGAGTGGACGGATGACCTGTACCTGTTGATCAAGCGGGCACTCTCCCCGTCGAATCCGGTCTCAGTGGTGATCAATGAGACGCTGATTCCACCCAAAGCCAAAGTGGTTGTGAAGGCGGATGAAGTGAGTCAGGCCATTGGAAAAGGTGGCATCAATATCCGGCTCGCATCACGGATGACCGGGATTGAGTTGGATATTTTCAGGGAGATCCCGGCGGATGAAGAAGATGTTGAAATCGGTGAATTTGCAGATGAGTTCAGCCCGGAAATCATTGAGAAACTTCGGGAGATCGGGTGTGATTCTGCGAAAGCAGTCCTGCAGCTCTCGGTAGATGAACTGGTTCGCAGAAGTGGTTTGGAACTTGAGGTGGCAAAGCGCATCATGGAGTCCATGAAAGCCGAATTTGATGATGAAGAGGTGCAGGAACTAGACGAAGATTTTGAGTATTAGAATCCGGCATCCGCATATATAACGATTGAGACAGCCAGATGGCAACGACTGCCACACAAAAAAAATTCAAAAAAGTTCGGTTGCATAAAGCGGCTAAAGAACTGAATCTGACGGTTGATACGATTGTCAGCCATCTGAGCGAACACGGATATGCAGATGCATTGAAGGGGAACGGAATCAACGCAGCAATCGCAGATGAGGAAGCCTATCTTGATCTTGTAGATCATTTTTCGGAGGACCGTGAAACGCGTGCGCGTGTACGGGAACTTCGTGAGGCGCGTGAGGCAGATCGGATAGAGGCGAAGCGTGAGCGAGAGTCGAGTAGAGTTGAGGAGGAAGTGGAGCCGCCGCCAACACCAGAGATCACGGCCGTGGATCACGAAGAAGCGGAGCCGCCGCCAACTCCAGAGACTACTGCGGCGGATCAGGTGGAAGTGGAGCCGCCGTCAACTCCAGAGACCCTTGTCGCGGATCAGGAGGAGGTGGAGCTGCCGTCAGTTTCAGAGACGGCTCTGGAGCAGGAAGAAATTAAGCCGCCGCCGGATAGAGAGACGGCCATGGATGAGACGGTGGTTGCCGAGGCAGATGAGGAATCAGAGACAGAATCCCTTCCTGAAACCGAAGCAGTTTCAGATCCAGAGACGAAAACCGAAATCCCCCCACCGGTGGAGGCAGGTTCCGAAGAAACGGTATCGCTGCAGGACTTGAGCGAAAAAGAATTGACCGTTGAGCCGGCTGAAGCAGAGGAGCCTGTCATAGAACCCGTGATCGCTGATGTGGAGGAGGAACCCTCCGCAGAATCTGAAACAGAGGTCACGGAAATAGCATCAAGTCAGGAAGAAGAAGTCCCCGTTCAGGGCGAGACGAAGTCCATCGACGAGGGGACGGAAAAAACTGCCCCGGCTGAGGTCGAAGAATCCGAGGGCGCGGTACAAACGGAAGAAGATGAAGTAATCTCGGCAGACCGGTACAAGCTCCAAGGCACCAAAGTGCTGGGCAAGATTGATCTCAACACGGTTGAAGGTGGTGCAGAGCCGGGCCCGAAACGTCGCGCCAAGCGCAAACGTAAAAAGGTTGCGGCATCCAAGAAGCCGGCTCAGGAAACGAAAGAAAAACAGACTCCTGCCAAGACCACAACCACAAAGCGCAAGCGTAAACGCAAGCCCAGGGTTGATTCGGAAGAGGTCGGACAGTCCGTCCAGGAGACGCTCCGTACCCTGGATCAGGGCAATGTACGGGTCCGCCAGCGCCGGCGCAGAGCACGCCGCCAACAACGTGCAGAAGAGCGCCTGAATGTGCAGATGGAGCAGGAAGAACAGAATCGTCAGATTCGTGTTACCGAATTCATTTCTACGGGTGAACTGGCGGATCTGATGGGGATCCAGGTCACGGAGATCATCAGTATGCTGCTCAGTTCCGGGATGATGGTATCTATCAATCAGCGATTGGATGCGGATACAATCGCTTATGTGGCAGATGAATTTGAGTATACGGTTGAGTTTATTACCGAGTTTGGTGCAGATGATATTGAGATGGTTGAAGATGATCCAGAAGATTTGATGCCAAGAGCACCGGTCGTCACGGTGATGGGCCATGTAGACCACGGGAAAACATCACTCCTTGATTATGTTCGTAATTCAAGTGTTGCTGCCGGAGAATCCGGGGGTATTACGCAGCATATCGGAGCTTATAAGGTAACGTTGGATGAGGACCGGCTGGTTACGTTTCTGGATACACCAGGCCACGAGGCATTTACCGCTATGCGGGCTCGCGGTGCAAAAGTGACCGATGTGGTAATCCTTGTCGTTGCTGCCAATGATTCGGTTATGCCACAGACGATTGAAGCCATCAACCATGCAAAAGCAGCAGGAGTTGCCCTGATTATTGCAATCAACAAGATTGATCTGGAGCAGGCGGATGTACAGCGGGTCATGAAGGAACTCTCTGACTACAATGTTCTGGTTGAGCAGTATGGCGGGAATGTACAGTGTGGATTTGTATCTGCAAAGACAGGGGAGGGGATCGACGATCTTTTGGAGAAAGTTCTTCTTGAAGCAGATCTTATGGAATTGAAGGGGAACCCTCATCGGCGTGCCCAGGGAATTGTGATTGAAAGCCGGCTAGATCGTGGACGTGGTAATATTGCAACGGTTCTTGTTCAGAACGGAACACTTAGAGTAGGCGATCCATTTGTGGCCGGAGTTTATGGCGGGCGAGTCCGTGCGATGTTCGATGAGTGGGATAATCGAATCCAGTCTGCGAGCCCTAGTGAGCCTGCATTGGTGCTAGGGCTTCCAGGGCAGCCCACGGTTGGGGATCAACTGGCCGGTGTAGAGAGTGAGTCAGAAGCACGTGATATTTCCCAAAAACGTCAGCAGATCTGGCGTGAACAAAAAATGCGTCAGTACAAACATGTGCGTCTGGAAGATATCGGGCGCCGCATGGCGTTAGGGGATTTCAACGAATTGAACCTGATCATTAAGGCGGATGTAGGTGGGTCGGTCGAAGCGATCAGTGATTCGCTGCATAAGATTTCCACGGATGAGGTTGCGGTGAGTATTATTCATTCTGGGGTGGGTGCAATCACTGAAAGTGATGTCATGTTGGCTTCGGCATCCGATGCAGTCATTATTGGATTTCAGGTTCGTCCTACTGCGGGAGCGCGGGTGGCTGCTGAGCGTGAAGAGATTGATATTCGCACCTATTCCATCATCTATGATGCAATTGAGGATGTGCGGGATGCACTGGAAGGGCTCTTGACCCCGGAGGAAACAGAAAAGATCACGGGGGTTGCAGAGGTGCGCGAAGTTTTCAAGGTGCCCAAGGTCGGATCTGTTGCAGGGTGCTATATCTCCGAAGGACGTATTCGCAGGAGTGATACGGTCCATGTGTTGCGGGAGAGTGTTGTGATCTACGAAGGGCGGCTTGCGTCCCTGCGCCGTTTCAAGGAAGATGTGCGGGAGGTGCTTTCGGGGTATGAATGCGGGATTGGGGTTGAAAACTATAATGACATCAAGATTGGCGACCAGATTGAGGCCTTTGAGATGGTTCAAACCAAGCGTACCCTTGACGTTTCGTAGATTGGATGAGTGTACGAACGCAACGCGTTGCGAAGTTGATGCACCGTGAGATTGCAGACATCCTTGCGCGTGAATTTCCAGATCAATCCATGGTGACCGTGACCGGTACTCGCGTCACGCGTGATCTGTCTATCGTCTATGTAGACTTGAGCATCATGCATGACTCTGCCGAGGACAGGCAGGAGGCCTTTGACACTTTGGTGAGCCGGACGGCTGCAATTCGAAAATTTCTGGCACAGAGGGTGCGCCATCAGATCCGGGCGGTTCCGAGCCTCCGGTTTTTACTTGACAATTCTCAGGATGAAGTTCGCAAACTGGATACGCTGTTTGCGCAGATCAAGTATCAGGATGATCCTTGATGATCATTCTGACGCGGATTTACACGACAATGCCGACAGAATTTGAAATTTGTGATTCAGCGGAAATGAATGTAGATATATCATCACATCGTCTGCAAATCATCTGAATCAGTCATGGGAGAGAATTCTGGACAGTAAAATGTAACAAATGTAGAAGGTTAACCCCTATCTATCGGGCAGTTACGAAGTTTCGGTATCCTCAAATACTTTGTCTTATTTACCCCATTCAAGTCTCTTGAATACAATAAATCAGGGGTTACGAACAAAGCCTTTGCCTCTAAGATGCAAAGGCTTGCAAGATTTCTTGAAATTTTGTAAATTCCATCAGTCAAGTATAAAACGGAACAATTTCCTGGAATTTCATGATTACACGGTGGCGAATTACAGAAGTTGCTGGTCAGTCGAGAAAATTTCTTGTGCGGAAATCAAATCCTGATGCGAGGCACAGATGACCAGAAATAGATCCATTGCGATGATCTTGATCTTCGGCAGTTTGCTTTATTCGGCGGGGTGTGATAATTCCTTCACACCAGAGGTGGATTTGCCTTTATCTCCAGAGGCGGTCGCTGAGCGTGTGCGTGTAGTGCAAGAGTTTTATCAGACTGCCTTGGAGAAGGAACAGAGCACTCCTTTGAAGTTCCGTAAGGGGATTTTCAAGGCCATGGATGACAGCAGTAATGTATCAGGGGGATTGGATGACAGTACGGTTGTGGTGGCATTGGCCGAGATGGTTCGCCAGTATCCACCAGACTGGGAGAATGCGGAAACATGGGACAACGGAAATGGAGGCTATTTTTTTGCTACTCTGCTCGGCAAAAATGTAATGGATATTCGACCTGAAGATACGAAGGTTCCGGTGGTGCGGACGCTGGTTGCGGATGTGACTTTAGATGGAGATATTGTTCCAGGTTCAATGCATTTAATTGAGTTTGCAGGGCGCGGTCTGGATGTAACTCGGTTCAAGGACTATGTGGATCAGTGGCTGGTGGGCGATTTTCAGGATACTCCGATACTGGTCGCCGAATATACGATAGGATATGCATCCACGGTTGCTTTTTTATACGAGCCGGGTAAAGAACCGACACAGGTGACGATGGCCCTTCGGCGGTACAATAGATTGGCGAAGGATATGACCTTTGATCTGACAATATGCTATACCGCAGTTGACTACGAATTAGAGTGCGATGACGAAAAAAAACCGTCATGCGACTGGGTAGAATCTCCTACAACTACATGTGTCACGATTCGGATTGGCGGTGGTGGAGGATACGGTGGCGATACTGGTGGCCCAAAATGTTTTTCAGTGGTGATCGGATGTGGTGGGGGCGGCGGTGGAGGAAGTGGTGGGGGTGGTAGAGAGGATAAGAAAATAGAAATCACGTTGTTCTGTCCCAAGAGTGTTGTGCGGGGGGATGTAGCAGAGTGCAAGGTTTTTCCGGAGAATGATAACGACCCTAAAGGCTTTGAGAAATTAACATTTAAGTGAACATCGAGTCTGGGAGCAAGTCATACGGGAAAATCATGGGAGGGAACGGCGACCGATGATGTCACAGTTTCGGTGTCCACCACCAATTGGAGCGATAAGGCAGCTATCAGCATTACCAACAGAACTTGGAAGTTACCTTCCCCACTAAATGTCGAAAAAGAATATGCAAAATTAAAACCAGATCATGGCGGTTTATACCAAGTGCTAACTACTACTCCTGAACCAAGTGGAGGGACGGGACCATGGACTGGTCGCCATTATGTGCGGGATGCACCAACATTCATTGGTAAACTTTATATATCTGTAGATTACTCCTCTGGATCAGATGCGCCAAAATATGCCTTTTATTATAAATTGCTTACCGATGCCGGAAAGGCAGCCTGTCCAGAAGGACGGGCCATTACAGCTAGAAAAGTCAGTTACAGGTACCTCAATGAAGAATGTGATACTTCGACAGGATGGGTGAATATGCACGATCAAATTCTTCGTCACGAGCTAGAACATCAGGCCGGGATCAATGAATGTCTAAAGAGCATAACTACGTCCAATTTCTTCTCTAAGTTGGAGCGGTTAACGGGTAACGAATCAGAGGTTAGCAAGGAACTCACAGATACCGGGATGTGGGGAGAATATAAAAAAAAGCTTAGCACAGCTGGTTTGTCTGCCGCGCGTCCAACCACATCCGTTGTTCCCTTTTTTCAATACAAGGGTCTATGGATTTACAGTATCCGTGAGGCTGGAGATCATAGCGGTGTTGTGTCAAGTTGCTAAACAGTGATATTATGAATAAGATTAAGGTTAGACAAATGGAAACCAACTCTCTTTTTAACTGGAAGCATATAGCAGTTCTTGTTTGTGTTATCATATACGCTGTTCTTTCGGGGAGATTTTCTGCTGCTCAGCACACGCCTTTATCCCCTGCCACTAAGCTAGGCATGATCTTTGATAACGATACGTGGAGAGCACCTACTGCAAGTGAGGGGATGCAAATGCTGATGACTCTGCCTGACGACTACAGCGATGGTCCGATAGATTCAGGGGAATTTTCAAGGGTACGGTATATACTGTATGCTGTAGTGGATCAGGGCCTTGAGGCGCAGTCAAAAATTGATCTGAATGCGTTTGTCAGTGACCTGATTCAGATATGGATATCGGAAACAGGTTGGAGGGGAAGCGCAGCTTATTCGGCCATTTTTTGGGCAGGTTCTGGCAAGTACGATGACGGCACTCCATACCTAGGAGTAGCGAAAGAACTCATCCCAATTTATGAGTCAATAGATGATTATCCCACACTAAATGCAAATAATGTCTTATATCTTCTTGCCAATGGAGGGGGGATCAATTATATCTGGAATATCTTCAATTCCACTCCCAAGCCACCGGTCTGCTCA
>JAJECE010000048.1 GCA_022822185.1 Rhodothermales bacterium
GCCGCTGTGCAGTGTCTTCGATGGCGAGTTGCCGGTGAGGCTCGGACAACTGATACACCGCGTATCGAAGGGGAGCACCGCGCAGCAGTGTGTCACAGATGGTAAATCCCTGTTGTTGACGGAAGGATTCCGGGATATGGACGGCAATGGCGGTGCGGATTCGGAAGCGGCCCTGCCGGGTTTCCTGTCCGAGCCGCTTGACGGCATCCCGCTCGGCATCCGGGCCGGCAAAGGAGCATTCCAGAATGACCGGCGGGAACACGCCGTCGTTGATCAAAATGTCGGGCTTCAGGCCCGGCTGCCCGTGCAGGAGGCCGGTCTCTTCGACCTGGATGCATTCCGGAGATTCCGACCAGCGCACGCATGTGTGCCGCAGTGCGTTTCCAAGTGCAGCGTTAAATAATTCTTCCGTGGTTCGTCCGGTCCCCATTATGCGGCTTTAGTATGAAATTTTCGGAGGATAGAGGAAAAATCCAAGATAGCACTTCTGGAGCATCTTACAAAACTCTCAATCTTGAAGGTTTTTGTTCACCTGAGTGCACCCAGGAGCGCTTTTCAGCCTGGATTATTCGTTTTACAAGAACATCTCTTTATTACATTAAAATTTCAGTACTCGTTATGTTTCAATGAGATTGAGACGATTTATCCGTTGGATGAATTTCGGTAGTATCTGCGTGTATACATGGGAAGATGGGATGTATATCCATGGTTCTCGACAATTCGTTGCGGGAAAGAGGAGGATGCCGAAGTATTACAGTGCGGAACGGATCTGCCGGGTAAGAGTTTTGGCTGGCCGTTCAACTTGGTGTTTATCATGCAAAAATTCTTTTATTTTCTCTCGTTTGGCTGCGTAATCGTGATTGGTATGATGGAGGCACCAACGTATGCCCAGTCCGATGAAGCCGATGTTCGAGCTGTGATTGATCGTTTATTTGACGGAATGCGTGCCGGCGACAGTACGATGGTGCGCAGTGTACTGCATGACGAGGCGTTGATGGCCCGGGCCGGTTCACAAGGTTTACGTATCGGGCCTGCAGATGGATTTGTCCGGGCGGTTGGTACACCGCATGATGAGATATGGGATGAGCGGATCTGGAATATTCAGATCTCGGTGGATGGACGACTGGCTTCGGCATGGATGGAGTTTGCCTTTTTCCTCGGAGACAGACTCAGCCACTGCGGGGTGAACTCAATGCAGTTTTATCGGACTGATGAGGGCTGGAAGATCATTTATCTGGCGGATACGAATCGTCCTCCCGCCTGTGAAGTATCACCCAATGGATCCTAGTCGTAGGCCTCTTTTGTGACATGATCGCCCACAGGTACGGGGTAGCAGCCGGTAAAACATGCATCACAATAGCGGTGCGGACTGTCGTGGGCATCCCCGGCCGCTTTTTTGAGGCTTTCAATACTCAGATAGGCAAGTGAGTCTACGCCCAGCCATTCTCCTATCGCTGATACATCATCAAATTTGCTGGAAAGCAATTCCTGCTTGCTGGGGAAATCCATCCCATAGAAGCAGGGACTCACAACCGTTGGGGAAGCAACACGGAAATGAACCTCTTTCGCACCGGCTTCCCGGATCATCCTGACCAGAAGCTTTGCCGTGGTTCCCCGAACGATGGAATCGTCCAGGACAACAACAATGCGGTCTTTCAAGACTCCATCCACCGTATTGAATTTGCATCGAACCCGTAGTTCACGGCTGTCCTGCCCAGGGGCGATGAAGGTGCGGCCGACATAGTGATTGCGGATCAAACCGATATCATACTTGCAACGGTATCCAAGCTTCTGACATTCGCTCACATAGCCAAGTGTGGCGGTGTTGGAAGAGTCGGGTACCGAGATCACAAGCGGTGCCTTTTCTTCGGTTGGCACACGGGGAACCGGGGCATCATGGGCCAGCTGCTTGCCAAATTTTCGGCGCACCTTGTCGACCATCTCCCCGTAGATCCGGGAGTCCGGACGGGAAAAATAGATGTACTCAAAAATACACTGGCTCACCCCATAAGCACCAGAGAGATATTCACTGTGTGGGGCCCCTGTCTCACAGGCTTTCCGGTCGATGATGATGACTTCGCCGGGTTCCACATCACGGATATATTCAGCGCCAATCATGTCAAAGGCACAAGTCTCACTTGCAATACAGTAGGCAATTCCTCCGCTGCCTTCCTGATTGGGTAATTGCCCCAGTGCTAGTGGTCGGAATCCGTTTGGATCCCGAACCGCAATCAGACGATTGTCTGTGAGCACGGTTAATGCATACCCCCCTTCCACTTTTTCAAGGGCATCCAGAATTTGATCCACTTGATTTTTTTGACGGCTCTGGGAGATCAGATGCAGAATAAGTTCGGTATCCGAGGTAGACTGAAAGAGCGTGCCCTGTTCACTGAAGGAGCGCCGGAGGCCGGTTGCATTGGAGAGATTTCCGTTGTGGGCAACTGCAAGGTTTCCGTCACGATACTGAACATGGAAAGGCTGGATATTGGCGCGATTGACAGAAGAACCACTTGTAGAGTAGCGGGTGTGACCGATTGCCGATTTGCCTCTAAGAGGGTTCTGGAAAAGATCAGGATTATCAAACACATCCAGAACAAGGCCAAAGTCACGTATCGCCGACATGATCCGACGCTGCCGCACCGGATCAAAAGAGGAACTGACAATCCCGCACGACTCCTGGCCTCTGTGCTGGAGCGCGTGCAGACCGAAGTAGGTAAGGCGGGCGGCTTCCGGCGAGTTGAAGATGCCAAAAATTCCGCAATGGTCTTTTATGCTGTCCATATGAGGCTCAGCAGCGTAGCAGTGGTGGATAAGCCATTGAATCCAGTCCGATCACTAGGGTTTCATATTTCAGGAAATTATTCCGTTCGCTTCCCTGCTGCCACTTCGGATCCGGACACGCACCAAGCGGATTCGGTTGTTTTCCACCTTTTCCACCAAAATATCCAGTAGATCGTGAGTGGCTGTGAAACCGGGTTCAGGAATATCTCCAGCCAGATGAAAAATGAGTCCCCCCAGGGTTTCGAATGAATAGGTGTCTGTCGGTAGCGAAATGTTTAGAGCATCATTGAGATCGGTGAGAGGGATCCGTGCATCCACACGGTAGTCCTGTTCGCCCAGTTTAATAATAAGCGTGTCCCGTGCCTCGTCGTGTTCATCTTCAATTTCGCCAACGACTTCCTCTAACACATCGTCAAGCGTGACCAGTCCTGCCGTTCCGCCATATTCATCTACGACAATTGCAATATGGGTTTTACGATGTTGAAAGTCCTGCAGCAGGTCATCCAGCTTTCGTCCCAGTGGCACAAAAATTGGAGGGCGGATGATCTGGCTCCAGTTCACGTTGGTATCAGGTCGGTTAAGGAAGGGGAGCAGATCTTTTGCATAGACAATGCCCTGGATGTTATCCAGGTGATCCTTATAGAGCGGGAGTCTGGAGTGACCGCAGGATCGAATCAAGTCTAAGGCATCTGACAGAGAGGTGGTGACCTGAATGGCCGACATATCAAGGCGGTTGACCATGATCGTCTGCACGGTGGTTTCCCCCAGATCAAGCAGGGACTGGATCCAGCCATGCTCATCTTCCTCCAGAGATCCATGATCTTTGCCGATTTCGGCCATTACGCGCAGGTCATCCGAGGAAAGCAGGTCCATATCCTCGGAATTCCCCCAATTGCGATAAACACCTTGAACACGGTGCGACATACGGGTCAGCACGAAAATGATCGGGTACAGGGGGCGGGAGATGATCGCAAGTGCACCTGCAACCGCGCGACTGTAGGAGATGGAATGTTGGGATGCGATCAGTTTGGGGGTGATTTCGGATATGATCAGCAGCGTGAGCGTGAGCGCAATTACCTCGACGGCAAAGACAACCTCAATGCCGAGGTCAAGGGCTTCGGCGACATCTTTTGTCACCATCGCTGCAAGAATTGCGGCAGAAACGTTGATCAGTGTATTGAGCAGCAGGATGATGACCAGTAACTGATGCGGTTTTTTCAGGAGCATCAGAACCCGTCGGCTATGGCGATCTCCCCGTGCAGCGAGTGTTTCCCGGTCTGTGGCGCTCAGCGAGAAAAGTGCCACTTCGGAACCGGATACCACTGCACTGGCAAGTAGCAGTAGCAGAAAGACAATAATCTCAGTCGGTGATACCGGCATACCAAACGTCTGGAATAGGAGACTAGGTATCACCGGAGTGGGGCCTTCAGGAGGGTCCAAACTTTAAAAGTATTTGTTGCATACGAATCAGACAGTGATGTGTGAATTCACATTAAAAATACTGCCCGGTGACTACAATGAAGATCAGAACAATCAGTACGGCCAGAGGGCAAACGATTTTGACAAGGAAACCAACGACCTCACGTCCAGGCATCGGGAATGTTCGATCCCCGCCATTTTCAAGCGCTGCCAGAAACCTGGGAACGCCCCAAGCCCAGGCGACTCCGATACAAATCAGAAATGCCCCGATACTCAATGAATAATTTCCCCAGATATTGTTATTCAGAGTTAGAAAGTCAAGATTGAACGGCAGAATGGACCCCTCGCCGCCGCTGAATGCCGGCGTTGCTCCGAATGCGAGTGCGGAAGGTACGGCCAACAAAAAGCAGAACCCGGAAACGGCGACGGCCGCCTGATTCCGCTTCCAGCCTTTTTCATCGACAAAGTACGCGACAACCACCTCCAGAAGACTCACGGTTGAAGTCAGCGCAGCAATCGCCAGAAGTGAGAAAAACGCACCGGCAAAGACCGTTCCCAGGGGCATCTGATTAAAGATGGTTGGCAGTACGACAAATACGAGACCAGGCCCGGCAAGCGGGTCCGCGTTGGCGAAGAAGAGGGTTGGGAAAATAATGAGGCCAGCCAACAGGGCAATCCCGGTGTCTGCGGTTGCAATGAAAATGCCGGATTTCCACAGGTTCTCCCGTTTCGACACGTAGGATCCGTAGGTGATCATTGCGCCCATTCCCAGACTCAGGCTGAAGAGAGCCTGTCCGAGTGCTCCCATGACCACATTCAAACTCAGTTTTGACCAGTCGGGTGTAAACAGATAGATCATCCCGTCCATGCCTCCCTGAAGGCTAACCGCCCGGATTGCCATGGCAATCAGCAGTACAAAAAGCGCCGGCATCAGCAATGTGGTCGCCCGTTCAATTCCTTTGGAAACGCCTCCCCGTACAACGAACAGGGTCAAGAGCAAAAACAGGCCGCTCAGCAGGATTGGCCAGAAAGGATCGGCCACGAACGAGTTAAAAATTTCTCCACTTGTTTCCCCGTCCTGTGCCTGTACCAGAGTTCCAGAGACTGCTTTCCCCAGATACCCTAATGTCCAGCCAGCGATGACAGAATAGAAGGCAAGGATGCCTGCTCCCGTCAAAACGCCAAGCCCACCCACATAAGGCCACATTTTTCCGGGGATCAGTGCCTTGAATGCACCGACCGGGTTGCGTCTTGATTCGCGGCCTAGACTGAGTTCAGCCAAGAGTACCGGCAGCCCGATTGCAAGAACAAAAAACAGGTAGATCAGAACAAACAGGCCGCCCCCCCCCTCTGCCACTGAGTAGGGGAAACGCCAGATGTTTCCTAGTCCAATCGCACTTCCGGCGGCAGCCAGAATGAATCCCATCCGTCCACTCCACTGTCCACGACTCTGATTGCCGCTTTGTTGAATTGATGCCATAATTTTAGTTTCTGATTTAACCTACCGGGAAGATAGGCGTTTGATACGAATAATGACGTAAGATAAACAACGATGAGGATCACAGTCTCTATCAGGGGATTCCGCAAAATAGCACAAAGCAATTTGGGCAAACATTGCGCACAGAAAACAGCGACGAATTCATATCCCTTTTACGGGCAAGGAAACCATGAGCGGTCAGCATATCGTAGGTGGACTCATGGGAAATACAAGTCCTCTATATCCCTGATTGAGTTTTGAGGGGTTCACCCGCGTTCTTAGAAGGGAAGGTCATCTTCCGGTGTCTGTGGAGGAGAAGCACTTTCCGCCGCCGATGCCTCCGGTTGAGTTGGATTCTGCCTTGCTGCGGGAGCAGACTGCTGGGTTGCCGGACCAGGTTGTTGCACTGCGGGGGCAGGTTGCGGGACTGCCTGACCGGTTTGTTGTACTGCGGGAGCAGGTGGCTGGTGTACCTGACCGGGTTGCTGTACGACGGGACCGGGCGGCTGGGCCACCGGCTGGGAGCCGTAGGTCTGCCCCTGCTGAGGCTGCACATAGCCGCCCTGTGCACCCTGGTAGGCTGGTTGTCCACTGGCGACTCCCAGCACGATAGCGGTTTGTGCGTTGATTTCGGTAACCCACTTCGTATTTCCCTCACGGTCCTCATATGAACGGTTTCGGAGACTCCCTTCCACAAATACACGAGAATTTGCATGGGCTTGGTTTTTGAATGCCTCTCCCTTTTGTCCCCAGATGGTGACGCTATGCGTGGATTTGCTCTCTATGAGATTTCCCTCCCGGTTCGTGAACGTTTCGGTGGTGACCACACGCAGTGAGCAAATCGCTGTATTGGTCTGGGTATAACGAAGGACGGGTTCTTCCCCAATGCGTCCAATAAGGACGACTTTGTTTACATTTATGTCTTGCATGGATTGGATTGTGTTAGATTGTAAGTTCCTTGTTTGCACTTCAAACGCATCAGAACGAGAAACGTCTCCGTGCAACCAGGATGTGTTCGGTACGAAGTATAAGCATAAATATAAGTCTAGATTGAATGTCCAGAGAAATCTACAGCCAGGAGTATTCCGAAGTTAACGACTCCGCCCCTCAGTGGATCCTTTTGGTCAATGTTATTCGGCAACTCAGAAAACTTTGTCCATGGGACAGGAAGCAGACCCATGCTTCCCTCCGGCATTTGTTGATTGAAGAGACCTATGAAACCATTGAAGCACTTGATCAGGGGGATATGCATGCGCTTAGCACCGAACTGGGGGATCTGTTATTGCAAATCATCCTGCACAGTATCATTGCAGAAGAGAGCGGTCAGTTTAATCTGGCGGATGTACTCGTAACCGTCACGGACAAGATGGTTCGGCGCCATCCGCACGTATTTGGTGAGATTCAAGTATCCGGGGTGGAAGAAGTGCTTCAGAACTGGGAGTCTCTCAAGGCAGAAGAGCGGGAGGGACGATCTGTATTGAGCGGAGTTCCGGCCGGTTTGCCTGCACTCCTGTCCGCGTATCGGATGCAGGAAAAAGCCGCTAGCGTCGGATTTGATTTCCCGGATCAGGACAGTATCTGGGCTAAGGTGGAAGAGGAAATTCAGGAATTCAAGTCATCCGAATCCGATGATGAACGTGAGCGCGAGTTTGGAGATTTACTGTTTGCACTCGTCAACTATGCACGAAAAAATCACATGAACCCGGAAGATGCTCTCAGAATTGCAAATCGCCGTTTCCAGGACCGGTTTGAATACGTAGAAGCAAATGTCCCAGATATGAAGGCAACGCCATTGGAAGAGTTGGACAGGTACTGGGAGGCAGCGAAACGAATAGACAAAGGGACTGGAATGTGAGCGGGGAGGTTCACCGAGATGGCCTCTCTGTCGTTACACCGCAGCAGTGATGAACTGGGGTAGAAGGTCTGGGTACGGTGTCGAAAATACGCTCTGCAAGGATAGGGGTGATAAAATAATCGGGTGCCAAAATGACGCGCTGCCGGAAAAGTGCAGGAAGTCAGGGTAATGGCGGGACAATTCCGGATCAATTGCTGTGAACGGGGGGTGACCTGAGGGGCGCAGCGGGGAATCCGTTTTGGATAGAATTTAAGGGCAGACAGCAACCAAATCCGAATCCGTCAGTATACAGTCTAACTGTTGTCGCATACTGGAGTCTCATTGCGCAAGTTGTCAATGAGTACAGGCATGGGAGATTGTTTGACTTTTTTCCAAAAGAACCTTATATTTGTCTAATACTGAACTGGCGTGCATCTGAAGATGCGGCTCACTCGTTGTATAGGTGCTTTATTTTTTCATGCAACAGTCTTCTCGTTTTTTTTTTGCGGGAGGTTCCCCGATGTTGGGGTGTGCGTATGCGTTCGTCTAATTTCAAAAACAAATTTCATTCAAAATGAAACAAATCGTTACTTTATCAACACTAGCACTTGGTTTGCTGGTCGCCCCCCTTGTGGCGGCGCAGGTTACCATAACCGGTACGGTAGTGGATGCTGAGACAAATCAGCCATTCCCGGGTGTACAGGTAATTGTTCAGGGTACCCTGGAGGGTACTGTCACGGATTCTGATGGCATGTATTCCATCTCGGATGTTGTTGTCGGCAGCACATTGGAGTTCCGCTTTGTGGGGTATAGAACCCACGAAGTACTCGTCCTGGAGGATATGAGTGAGGTCAATGTGCAACTGAGCGAGAGCATCCTGGAGATAGATGAATTCGTTGTGGTCGGAACACGTCGATTGCCAAGGCTTGTGAAAGATTCTGCTGTTCCGGTTGATGTGTTTGGTCCCAGGGACTTGGCTTCTCAGACCAGTTCGGATCTTGATGAGATCCTCCGTACCCAGATTCCTTCTTACAATGTGCAGCGCCACGGGATTGATGATGAGGCCACATTAGTGCGTCCCATTACGCTTCGCGGGCTTTCCCCTGATAATGTCGTGGTCTTAGTCAATGGTAAGCGACGTCATCGTTCGGCATCCATGGCTCTTCTTGGCAGTTCCCTCAATACGGGATCCCAGGGAGCGGATATGAATATGATTCCGAGTATTGCACTGAAGCAGGTTGAGGTACTCCGGGATGGTGCTGCTGCACAGTACGGTGCGGATGCCGTAGCCGGTGTGTTCAATATGCAGCTTCGTGATAATAATCAAGGGGTCCACGTACGGTTGCAGGGTGGCCAGTATGCCGGTGGAAGTGATTTAGAGCCAACGGGAATTAACGCTGCAAAAGGGCTCAGTGAACATGACTATTCAGGGGTTGGCAGAAATTTCCTGGCCGCCGCAAATGTGGGACTTCCTCTTACAGAAAGAGGCTTTCTTAATCTAAGCCTTGAGTATCGTGATGCGGATCCAACCATTCGCAGTGGACTCCGCCGGGACGAAGATGCATTGATTAAAGGGGGGTATCCGGTCAATAATCCTGCCCAGGTATGGGGAAGTCCAGACGTAAGTAATTCAGTGGTTGGCTTTGTTAACGCTGGAATTGACGTAGGTGAAAATGCACAGGTCTACGCATTTGGAGGCTATGGAAATCGCACCTCCGAAGGCGGGTTCTATTATCGTGCTCCCGGGACAGGCAGTGCCAGAGGATCTGTATTCCGGTTTGGGAGCGGTGACAATGCGGTAAGAGCGGTGGCGGACCTCAATGAAAGCGACGATGTGGTCTGCAGTGAGGTCGTGCCCGGTTTAGATTCGGATTTTGCATCGGTCAACAATTTCATTTCCCAGTACAAGGGCCAGTGCTTTCTCTTCAATGAATTGTTTCCCGGCGGCTTTACCCCACGCTTTGGTGCGGACATCTACGATTTGAGTGTCACCACAGGGATTCGTGGCGGGGCCGATGCCGGGTTTCGCTGGGATCTGAGTTTTTCCTATGGAAACAGTGACATAGACTATTTCATCTACAACACGATCAATGCGTCTATGGGGCCGGACACGCCCACCTCGTTCAAGCCTCGTGGATATGAGCAGGAGGAGATTACCATTTCTGCATCCGGAGTCATCCCGGTTGATGTAAATGCTTTTGCTACTCCGCTGAGTGTAGCGTTCGGACTGGAATGGCACACCGAGCAGTTCACCACGGAAGGTGGAGATGAGGATTCCTACCGTGTGGGGAAATATGGAGCGCAGGGATTTAGTGTCGGTTCCAATGGTTATCAGGGGCTGAATCCAAAATTTGCCATTTCGGAGGATCGTCCGAATGTCTCTCTTTACCTTGATCTGGAGACGGACGTAACCTCTAGTTTTACGCTGGGGGTTGCATCACGCTATGAGAATTATTACAATGACTTTGGACAAACGCTGACCGGTAAAATTGCCGCGCTGTATCGCGTGACCAGTGGGTTCCGTCTTCGTGGGACGGTTTCAACGGGCTTCCGCGCTCCCACACCTGGTCAGGCAAATCTCTGGGCGTTACAGACAGCACTTTCCGGTACGGGGGACCAGCTGGTGGAAACAGGACAGCTTCCGCCAACCCATGCGATTTCTGCTGCTCTGGGGGGACAGGAACTCACCGAGGAAACCGCTCGCAGTATATCATTGGGCACCATCATTGATCTTTCATCAAAGTTGACGCTGACCCTTGATTACTTCGACATTTCGTTGCAGGACAGGATTTCTCTTACCGGTAACATTGCTATCACCGATGAGATTCAAGATATTATAGATGAACAATCGGAGGATCTTCTGGGTGGTGTAGAAAATTTAAAGGAAATAAAATTCTTCTCGAATGATTTTGATACCCGTACCCGCGGAATTGATCTTCTCTTGGCGTACGACACAGAGAGTGAAGCAGGAAATGCAACCCAGGCCTCCATTGCCTGGAACTGGACAGCGACTTCCTTAGAAAAATTCTCTGCGCCCCGGCAGATCAACGAATTTCTGGGAACGACGCTCAGCAGTCCATTTACGCTCAGTCTTCTGACACCGCGGCGGCAGTTGGAAACCGAGGATCTGAATCCGAAACATCGCATCGTTGTTATGGGACGTCATATACGTGGTTCTGTCAGTGGAATGCTGCGCCTCAATTATTATGATGGATGGTTTGCCTGCCGCAATAACAGCAATGCATGTGTTAATGGTTCTGCAAGTTTATTGGATGAGTATGACTCGGCGGTCATTGTTGATGCTGAGGTTGGGTATCGTTTTCTTGACAATTATCGTGTCTCTCTTGGGATAGACAATCTGTTTGATACGGTGCCGGACTCACATTCCGATGAGACCGGAAGTCAGGGCAATATCCGCCCGGAAAGTACTCCATGGGATTATAATGGACGTGCTTATGTGCTTCGTCTGAGCGCAGATCTATTCTAGATTTTTCATTATAACTGAAAAAAAGCCCCAGATCCTCTGGGGCTTTTTTTTTGCCGCGGGCGGACGGCGGAATTGGCAGTAACCGAGAGCACGGCCTGCCTTTCACAGGTGGATAAATCTTCACAGAGATGTGTCTTCCTGATTCGTGGAGTAAGCGCAACTCTGTCGGTCCAACGTTTTGACCATGTTGTTCAATAAACGGATTCAGGCACAGAATTTCTTCAGGGGCAGGTAAGGAAATGCCGCCCCGTTGTCAGATTCTATACGGCTTAAAGGTTGCAAGCCGAAATTCTCTGAGGGGGAAGCGTGACAAAATTTTAGTGAGTGCGTATGATGGCCTGTGACCGGGGTTTTAATCTAAGACAGTCAGCGCAGAACGTAACGCTGCACAGATAAAATACAACGGTAGAAATAGGGAGTTAAACGGATCATGATTTGAACACAGAATGGCCTTGAGCAAATTTAGTCCAACCCTCGTGAAGCGTGCTCAGGACGGCGACGAAGCCGCCAGGAATTTACTCCTGGGACGGTTAGGGAAGGTCTTTAAGAATTACTTCCAGGCGAAAATCGGTAATCAGGCGGTTGCAGATGACTTGGTGCAGTGTTCGCTGTTGCGAGTTCATTCCGGCCTGGCTGCATTAAAACAGCCGGATAAGTTCAAAGCATTTGCGATGAAGGCGGCCCTGTTTGAATTGCATGATTACTATCGGGGACGGCATTCGCCCAAGGAAAAGATCTATGAGCCGCAGATGCTTCCCGAAAAACAAAATTCATCGGATGAATGGTCAGGGAGCAAATTTGATGTAGAACGAGCGCTGGAGACACTCACTCCACACGCCAGACGCATCCTGGAACTTCGTGAGCATGGATACAAATACAGAGAGATTGCCGAGATACTAGAGACGACCGAAACCGCCGTCAAAATGCAGGTCAAACGTGCGTTTGAAAAAATGAGATCTATATTTGCAGATTAGTCGTTACCTTTCGTACCTTTCCCGCGTCCTAAGCGTATGGATCCCTGTTTTGGAATGGACCAATCTGAGTTAATACAAAAAGTGCTTTGTGAAGAAGCACTCACCGCCGAAGAAAGAAAGGCGCACACCGAGAATCTGGAAGCGGATCCACGTCTGGCGCGTTCGCTGGCGGGCTGGTACCGACTCCGGACCTCTCTGCGGAACCGAATTCCCAGCGCCCGTGATTTTGTGCTCCATGCATTTGCACTTGGAGGGCATGCAGAGGATTTGAGTGATGAGGAGGCACAAGAGGTAAGTGAGAAGTGGAAAAATCTTGATCCGGTGATCCAGTCGCATCCAGGCTTTTCGGAAGTCTGTACCCAGATTGAACAGGATCGAGAAGATTTTCTTGAGTGCTGGGAAGCTGAGGATCAACCGTCCTTTTCTGGCGTGTTCCTGCTGCGGATGCCTCGAATGTCTCGGATCGCCGCCGCCATTGCCGTGCTGGTGGTCTCTGCGATTACGGTTATTTTTCTGCTGAATCGGGGAGATACTACGCTCTGGATGGTGGACGCAGATCCAGGCGAATATGAGCGTGTCCTTCTTCCAGATGGCTCGGTTGCACATCTCAATGGACCGGCAACGCTCCAATTTGAGGATGGAGAGAGTTTTGCGCGTTCGGTCGCGTTGACGGGGAGTGCATTTTTTGATATTATGCATAAGCCGGATCAATTTTCGGTTCAGACCGGAGAAGCGGTTGCCCGAGTACTCGGTACACGCTTTGGGGTGCGTTCAATGAATGGATTGACCCAGATTATTTTAGAGAGCGGACGGCTAGAGGTCGCTTCCATCACCAAAACCCCGCAGAGTGTTGTGCTTGTGCCCGGACAGATGACGAGCGTAGCGCAGGGGGCCACCACGCCAACTTCGCCCGTAAAGGTGAGTATAGAAGATCAACTGGGATGGACCGGGTTTATTTTTTTCAGGGAAACCCCGTTGCGGAAGGCGGCGGTACTGCTTTCTTCAAGCCGAAGTGTGCGAGTTGAGGTGGACCCGTCTCTCGTTAATGAAATGGTCACCGGCACTTTCGAGCCAGATATGACGGTGGAAGAGATCCTGAATGCACTTGCGCTTACCCTGAATGCCAGAATTCTGTCCGAAGCAGGGACCTATCACATCGTTCCATAAGGGTCGGTTTGGAACACAGATGGCGGTGACGTGTAATGCGCACATGAAATGCACATTACACTTCGGCAGTGTTTTTTGGGGAAGCAATCCCTTTGTCTGTATCTGGTCGCGGTCTGTGCAGGTATTAGCCTGATAAGGACCTCCTGTGCTCAGGATATTTCGGTGGATATCTCCGAAGAGACTCTCTCGCAGGCTCTGGATGACTTTGCAAGTTCGTATCGCGTGAACCTTGTCTACGCCCGGCGGCAGGTAGACGGGTTTCGGGTTACATGTAACTATCGCGGCACGGATCTGCAAGCCGCATTGATGTGCATTCTGTCCGGACAGAATCTTCGCGTGATCCGGTTAAAAAGGCGGCAGTATGTACTTGTGGACACGGATAGAGGAGAGTCTGAGAATTCCGCAGAAGTCCGTTTGGGGACGCTAAATGGATTTGTGGTGGATTCCCTGTCCAAAGAGACGCTGCCGGGGGCGCACATATATCTGCCCAGACTCGTTATCGGTGGAGCAACCAATGAAGCGGGATACTATGCAATCCCATCCCTGCCACTCGGTCAGTCTTATCAGGCAAGGATCTCCTTTCTGGGCTATACCCCCCTGGATACACTACTTGAAATTTCCGGAGAGCCAGCCACGATTCAATTGAGCCGTCAGACATTGGAAGGGAAAACCGTTCTGGTCAGTTCAGATCGCCGTACCCCGTATGAGGTAGCGCCAGGTATTCGCCAGATTCCAGTGAACCGGATCAGTAAGCTGCCGGGTTTCCCTGGAGAGGCTGACCTGCTTCAATCTCTTCGCTGGCTTCCCAGTGTCCAGCGGGTACGCACCAATCAGGGGGGCTTGGTTGTTCGCGGTGGAGAGCCGGATCAGGTGCAGTATTTGATTGACGGCGCTCCCATCTATCACATGTGGCACATTGCAGGCCTGCTCTCAGTCTATCAGTCCGAAGCGTTCAAAGATGTGCGGTTATATCGGGGAACCTTTCCGGCGGAGCACGGCGGGCGCCTGTCTGCAGTTCTGGATGCAGAACTGAAAGATGGGTCCATGGATCAGATCACAGGACTGGTCGGCGTAGGTCTGGTCAGTGCACGCGCATTTGTTGAGGGGCCAATCACGAAAAAACTGTCCTTTATGGTATCAGGACGGCGATCCTATCTGGATCGGATTATTGGGCACACGCATGTGGTTGTTGATGGGGGGGTACAGGATACCATGCGTACAGGTGTCTACCTGTATGATATCAGTATGAAGCTGGCATGGCGCCCCTCTCCGAGGCAACGGCTCACCGTGGGAATCTACGGGAGTTCGGATGATCTGGATATTCGGCTGCCGGTAGATCTGACCGCTTTGGGTTCCGCCAGCTCGATCCTTCCCCTAGGCAGTTGGTTACGCCCCTCAAATCTTTTTTTTGAGTTTGATACCCGATGGAGTAATCGCCTGATCAGTGCACGCTACCGGTATCTGCACGCAGATCGTCTATTCGTGAGCGCAACATCGTATGCGACCTCCTATCGGGCGCATGAACGCATCTTTGTTCGTCCAACGACCAGTTCGTCCGTGAATTCGGAGTATGGGGTGAGTATACTGGATATTGGCGTGAAACTGGACATTGATTATTATATCTCTCTGGCAAATCATATTCGGGCAGGCATCTCACTGGTCCAGCGTACCTTCTCCAGTGAATTAGATGCATTTATTTTGCAAACCAATATCATCTCCGAAAGCATAGATGAGGACAGTTCACTGGATAACACCGAGATTATCCTGTACGCACAGAATACCTGGACTCCAACGCCAAGGTTGCAGATCCAGCCGGGGGTTCGTGTCAGTCAATTGCGGGGGCGTAAAGATTTTCGACTAAGCCCCCGTCTGGGAATTCAATATGACCTGAATCAGGCGAGTATCTGGATGGCAACCGGTGTGAATGTACAGTATCTGCATCAGGTGCGGGATCGTTACTCGGTACTGTATGACTTGATTTCCTACCGTTGGGTGCCTGCCAGCCGCTCCGTAAAGCCTTCCTACAGTTACCACGCCTCCGCGGGCGGCAGTATATTCTGGGGGACCTCCTTTACGGCAGATATAGGCCTTTACCTTCATCGGACACATGGGCTTTTACTTCCGCGGAATGAAGGGCAAAGCGGAGACAGGTTACTTGGTCCCGGCATTGAACTAGGTACGATACTCGGCCAGTATACCCGGGGGAAGGCAGTGGCACACGGACTGGAGGTCAATCTTCAGTATGAGCGGGGGAGTTCTCTCGTCTGGATCAGTTATGCTGCCGGCAGATCTCGCAGCCGAGCACCTGAACTCGGAGAAAGGCAGTTCCGTCCGGGACGGTTTGATGTCCCGCAGCAATTTCAGATTGCCCTGCAGCGCACGAAAACAAAGTGGTCGTACGGGGTGAACGGGAACTGGCGCAGCGGGTATCCCATTACAGTTCCCGAGGCCCGCTATGCAGTAGGGGATCCCCTATCGGAAATGCCCGAGCGGTTTCTTTACTTCCCCACCATTAATAATGGCCGATTGCCCGCATATATAAATTTTGGGGTACAGGGAGGCTATCAATTGAATGTGGGTAATGTTGCCGTGCAATTCCGGCTGGAAGTCAATAATATCACCTTTCGCCGGAATGTGATTGGGCGTGTATATGATCCCACCCTCCCCGACGAGGTCTTCGTTACATCCAGAAAGGGACTCCCCCTGTATCCACTATTTGAAATCACTGCACGATTTTAGGGATGAAGTTCAGGTGCCTGCTGCTTGCAAGTATGATTCTGGGCGGATGCGATGCCATTCAGCCAGAGGCGACTTCACTTCTGGTTGTGGAAGCCTTTGTGGTGTCTGAGCGGCCGCTGCCTGCAATCACACTGAGGCAGGCAGTTCCCATCCAGGACCCCTATGACCTGGATGCGTCTACGGCGGCCACGGGTGCTCAGGTAGCACTCGTGATGCAGGGGGCGAGCATCCCGTACACAATGCAGCGCCCCGGGGTGTATGTGCCGTTCGATTCGGTGTTGGCGGTCCCTGGGGCCGAACTTGAATTAAGCGTTGTATGGAATCATCAATCGGTCACCGCCCGGAGTCGAATTCCTCCGCGCATCTCTCTGGACAGCCTTGATATTGTGGTTTCGGACACTCCAATGCCCGGATTACTGTTGGAGTCGTTATTCATTGATCCATCTCTGGTGGATTCTCTGGGGCTGCGGGCACTCGGTCAGATTGCGCAGGAAGGATTGATTCATCTCATAGAGGCGACGTTGTACTGGAAGGGGAGTGCGACACGGGCTGGGGATGACTGGTGGATGCGATTGCAACTGCTTCCCGCGCTTGGAGGGGATCAGCGGCTCGGTAATTATTTTTTGAGTCCAGAGGTGTTGCGGCGGGAAACCGAGATTCCCTATATCTATACAAGTTTTCGGTCATGGTCGGGATCCTACGCGGTTCAGGTAACCAGCGAGACGGATCCCGTTCCCGCGCATGCTCTTCGGGTCAGTATTATCCGATGCACGCAGGCATATGCAGACTTTGTGTCGGGGAGTTTGAATCCAGGGGAGGTTGAGCCTCCATCTAATATATCGGGAGGGCGCGGGATTTTTGCGGGGATCGCTCTGGATACAATGACCGTACAAATTCGGTGATGGGCAGCACGAAGAGACATTCCTTTAAGGCCGGCACAATCACTGCATTAAGTCCACAGGCCAGGGATCGCAACCGGACATCTGTCTTTATTGACGGAGAGTTTTCCTTTGGGATATTGACGGATCTGGTTGGTCAGAATAAATTATATGTAGGCAAGGAACTGGATGAAACGCAGATAAGGACCCTGTTGCGGAACGAAACGGTACTCCAGGCAAGGTCCACGGCATTGGCTTATCTGGCGTATGTGCCGCGGACGGTTTACCAGATACGAAAACATTTAGTGGAGCGGGGATGCTCAGAGCACGACATTCAGAAGGTACTTCAGGATCTTACGGAGCTCGGCTATGTGAATGACCGTAAGTATGCGACGGATTATGCGACTGCGCGGTTTAATCACAAGGGATATGGGCCGGAGCGGATTCGCCGTGAATTGTCGGCGGACGGGGTTTCACCGGAGGATATCTCGGAGGCGATTAACGCCAATATCCCCCTGGAAGCCTTTGAGGAGCGTGCAAAAAGTATGGTGGAGCGATTTCAGGATCGGGTGCAGGGCAGCGGTCCGAAGCGAAAAAAGAAACTGATTGATTACCTGACAAGGCGGGGATACGGGTATACAATGGCAAGGGAACTAGTTCAAGAGGTACTGTATCAAAGTGAGTCAGGTAAAAATCACAGGTAGCGTACTACGGGATCATCTCGGCGGAGTCCAGCCCTCAGTTGCGATGATTTTGGGGTCAGGGTGCGGAGTTGAACTGGATCATGTTCACTGGGAGTTTGCAGTTTCGGACATCCCCGGATTCGTATCTCCTTCGGTTGCCGGACATTTGGGGCGGATCACCGCGGGAACCTTTGCAGGCCGGGAAGTGCTCTTAATTCAGGGTCGGGTTCACTGCTATGAGGGAATATCCATGTATGGTGTGACCTTTCAGGTAAGACTTATCCATGAGTTGGGGATTCGAAACATTATTTTCATCAGTGCGGCAGGGGCAATACGGGCAACATTGAGCACGGGCGAGATGATGTTAGTGGAAGACCACATCTGTGCGCAACCCCTGACTGCAACTTATCGGACACGTTCGGTGTATGATACGCCTTGGAGGGAGCGCGTGATTGAAGTTTGTTACGGTTCGCCCGTTTCCAGTGGTGTCTATGTTTGGACCATTGGGCCAAGTTATGAAACTCCAGCAGAGATTGCCGCATTTGAACGTAGAGGCGGTGACGTAGTTGGAATGAGTTTAGTACCCGAAGCGATGGAAGCTTCCGCTTTAGATATGCATGTGCTGGCAGCCACGGTGATCACCAACGGTGCGGCCGGCTTGGAGGGCAGGGAGTTAAAGCACGAAGACGTTCTTCGTGTTGCCGGGGCTGCACATGCGAATCTTACAGATTTACTAGTCAAAGCAGTAGTCCAGGCACCTCAGTTCTGAAAAAACAGTTAACTTACCGCTAACATGATATTTTTATCACAAAACCAAATTGCAGCGCAATGAACGACGATTATGGGCATAGCAGTGGCGATTGGGATGATGCGCCGCATTCAGGCGGAGAATCCCGATACCGCGACGAAGTATTTTCAAGGAGGGTCCCCGCAGGGCGACGTACCTATTTCTTCGATGTTAAGGCAACCCGCTCCGGTGAAGATTTTTTTATCGTCATCACCGAAAGCAAGCGGGTTGGTGAACATCGTCACGAGAAGCACAAGATTTTCGTGTACAAGGAAGACTTTGCCAAGTTTATGAGGGGTTTGTATGAGGCTATGGAGGATGTACGGACCGAACGTCTGCCTGACTACGAATTCTACGGCTACCCATCTGTTGATTTTCCGCCGAGGGACGACGACAGGTAACTTGGTGGAGCCATGATCCGCTTGATTGCACCAGATCAGTGGAGACGCAAGCCGGTCAGTTTGGATTCTGTACTGGAAGCGCAGGTTGCGAAGGTGATCAAGAAGGTCGTAGAATACGGTGATGCGGCTCTGTTGGAGTACACGAGCCGGTTTGACCGTGTTCAGCCCAAATCTATCGTGGTTCCCGTAGCGGACTTGGAATCGGCCTGGGAAGAAGCGTCACCGGCGTGGCAGACCGCATTCCAGAACGCTTCGAACAACATACGCCGGTTCCATACGCGACAATGCCGCGAGAGCTGGTATGTGGATGACGGCGATGGGGTTCGTCTGGGGCAGCGCATTCTGCCGATAGATACAGCGGGTCTGTATGTACCCGGTGGCACCGCGGCGTATCCGTCCAGTGTTTTGATGACCGCAATCCCTGCGCAGGTAGCCGGGGTCGGCAGTCTTCACCTTGCAAGCCCTCCGGATCCCTCTACCGGACTACCCCGCCAGGAGGTGCTGGCCGCTGCCTGCATGTTAGGGATTGAACATGTGTACGCAGTTGGCGGTGCACAGGCCATTGCCGCATTTGCATTCGGGACGGAGTCCGTCCCCCGTGTGGACAAGATCGTAGGTCCCGGCAGTGCATATGTTACAGCCGCCAAGAAATTGGTCTATGGTCATGTAGATATTGACAGCCTTGCCGGTCCCAGTGAACTGGTGGTGCTGGCGGATGCAACGGCTAGACCGGACTGGATTGCCTGTGATCTGCTCGCTCAGGCCGAGCACGACAGGCTTGCTTCCGCAATTCTGGTTACCCCGGATGAAGTGATTGCAAAGGCAGTTTGTCAGGCACTGGAAGAGGCACTGCAGATGATTCCGCGCAGTGAGATTGCATGTTCTGCACTCAAGGAACACGGGGTTGCCGTGATTGCTTCATCCATGGAGGAGGCGATCTGTATGGTGAATACCATTGCTCCAGAGCATTTGGAACTCATGGTGGCAGATGCATGGGATGTTTTGGAGAAGATTCGTCATGTCGGCGCAGTCTTTGTCGGTCCCTGGTCTCCGGAGGCGGTCGGAGATTACTATGCAGGCCCGAACCATGTGCTGCCGACAGGCGGGGCAGCAAGATTTTCATCGGCTTTGGGAGTAGACGATTTTATTCGGCAGCAGAGTGTGATCGGCTACAGCGAGCAGCGTTTGGGGAATGTTGCACATGAAATTGCTCTGATGGCACACAGTGAAGGGCTTGATGCACACGCACGCAGCATAGAAGTTCGGATGGAAGATTGATGTCAATCGAAAATCAAGCACTTCTACAGGTCAGGCGTGAAATCCAAAGGCAGCGACCGTACAAGGTCGGTGTTCCGTCTGGGCAGATCACGGTTAAACTCAATCAGAATGAGAGCCCATTTGAGCTGCCGGATGAACTCAAGGAAGCGGTATTTGAGAACTGGAAAGAGATCGCCTTTCACCGGTATCCGCTGGAACAGCCGGATAAACTTGCAAAGTTGATTGCAGCGCAGGTTGGATGGGATTCCGATGGGATCATTATTGGGAACGGATCCAACGAACTGACTTACACGCTGGGATTAACCTTTATTTCACCCAATGCCAAAGTGGTACTGCCCCGCCCGATGTTTTCGTTTTATGAGCGGGTTGTAGATATTTTCGGGGGGACTGCGGTGTCCATTGCTCCCCGGGAGAACCTGCAGTTTAACACCGAAGGGATTCTTCAGGCAGTGCAGCAGTCGGCTCCTGCAGTTGTGGTCATCACCTCGCCCAATAATCCCACAGGTCTGGCACTTCCTCTGGCGGAGATTAAAAAGATTGCCGGAGCGGCACCGGGATTGGTGCTGATTGACGAAGCATATATAGAGTTTGCTGATGAACCAAGTATGTTGACAATATTGCGAGACTATCCGCATGTGATTCTTCTAAGAACATTCTCCAAGGCATTTGGCTTGGCGGGGATACGTATGGGGTATCTTGTCGGGGATCCCGCATTAATGCGGGAGATGATGAAGGTGCGGCCCCCGTTCATGATTGATCGCTTCAGTATTGCTGCAGTAAAAGCAGTTCTTTCGAAATCCCGATTGATTCGTGACCGGGTGGACAGGATTCGTTCCGAAACGAAGCGCTTAATTCAGGCGTTGCAGCAGATAAAAGGGGGGCATGTGCTTGCCGGACAAGCAAATTTTGTTACCTTTCGGGTTCCTGGCAACAGTAAAGAAGTGTTTATGAAACTTGCAGAATGCGGTATCTTGGTCCGTGACATGAGCGGGTACCCGGAATTGGCGGGTTTTTTGCGCGTGAGTGCAGGGACACCGGAAGAGAACAGTGCGTTTCTACGTGCGTTAACGCAGTTATTGAGCATTACAGTCTGAAAACGATGGCAATGCAGGAAGAACTTATTCCAGTGGAAATTGTCGGGTTGTCAACCAGCCCCAAGAGTGGCGGTGCGTTTGTTTTGATGCTGGGAGAAATATCTGGAACACGAAAACTCCCGGTCGTGGTCGGCGAAAATGAAGCCACCGCCATTGCAGTTGGTGTTGAGAAGAAAACCCCGCCCCGTCCTATGTCGCATGATCTTCTGTGCAATCTGATGAGGCATGTGGGGGCAGAGGTGAGTGACATTCTGATTGACGGGTTGGCAGATGGCACCTTTTTCGCCAAAATTCGATTTTTTTTGAATGGAGAGCATCTTGCACTGGATTCGCGTCCAAGTGATGCGGTTGCGATTGCGGTGCGTCTGGATGTGGACATTTTGGTGTCCGAATCAATCCTTGAAGAGGCGGGAATCCCATTAGGCGAAGGGGAGTCTGCCGCCCCCGTGGAGCCCGCGGTGCCGGCATCTCCAGTCGAACAGCTGGAAGCAAAACTTGCACGGGCCATTGAGGAGGAGGATTATGAGGAAGCGGCACGGGTACGTGATGCTTTGGCGAAGTTGAGAGAGTAGTTCAAGATCGGATTGCCAGTCAGTCATTCGGTCAAAATGGCACAAAAAATGATTCCCTCCAAGGGAATAAAGGGCAGATCACGGCTTTTCTCTGCGTACATAACGGACTATCCCCGACTGGCGGACTATTATGCCGGAGACTGGCGTGAGGACAGTAGTTACAAAGCAGTTGCCCAAAAACTCACTGCAAGCCCAGTGGACCGCCGGATACTGGTAGATGTTCTGGAGGAGCAGAATGCAAACTGGGAGAATGGGACCCTCGCCACGCAGCTGCGAGACCCGGATTCACTGGCCGTGGTTACCGGTCAACAGGTTGGAATTTTTGGGGGACCTCTCTACACATTTTACAAGGCCCTGTCTGCGGTTCGGTTGGCAGAGCGCCTGACCAGAATGCTTGCACGGCCGGTCATTCCGGTTTTCTGGATTGAGGGGGGAGACCATGATCTTGATGAGGTGCGGCAGATCAGCCTGATCGGTACAAAGATCTGGTACGAGGGGCATCGCCCTCCCGATACCGGCAATCTTGGCAGCGTCGGTTCTCTGGTGTTCGATGCAGACATGGATCGTGTCCGGGCAGAACTGATCGGCCATTTGCCGGGGAGTGAATTCCGGGATCAGGTACTGGGAAACTATTATTCCGCATATCGACAGGGGGGCACCTTTACCGATGCATTTGCACATACCTTAAAATCTCTGTTGGGCAGGGGGACGATGGTGTTCATGAACCCGGAGGACTGCCGACTGAAAGAACTGACGGCGCCGCTGCTTCGGCGTGAATTAAGAGAGTATGCAATCACCTACACCGCCCTGAAAACGACCAGCGATACGCTGAAAAACAGTTATCATGCGCAGGTACATGTCCGCCCCGGAAACGTATTCCGGCTCCGCGGTTCGCTGCGGGAATCACTACATCCGAGCAGCGAGGGTTATCGCCCGCAATTCTCCGAGGCGGAACTCATTCCCATTGGTCAGATCCACAAAATTCCGCCATGCAGTCTGAGTCCCAATGTAGTGATGCGACCACTGGTACAGGATTCGCTTTTGCCCACGGTGGCCTATGTAGCAGGTCCGGGCGAAATTGCCTATTTTGCGCAACTTAAAGCGCTCTATCGGTGGGCCAAACGCCCCATGCCCATCATTTTTCCACGGGCGAGTCTTACGATCATTGAGCCGAGGATTGCGAAAATGATGGAGCGTTACGCGTTGACGGTGGAGGAGTTGGCTGACGAGATTTCAGAACTCATGCGTAGACGTGTTCTGGAAGGGTCCGAGTTTGCACAGGCATTCGACACGGCCGGGCAGATGCTTGATGCGTGTGCAGATGGGGTAAGACCTGCCGTGACCCGGGTAGATGTGACCCTGCGACCTACGGTAGAGGCGACGCTGGCGCAATGGAGGAAAGCGCTGGCGAAGTTGCGGCAGCGCACCGAGCGTGCAGAGAAGCGGCATCACGAACAACTGATGACGCAAATTGAGCACTGTAAAGCTGCGCTATATCCCAATGGAAATGTTCAGGAGCGGGAATTACCTGCACTCTATTACTTGACGAAGTACGGCGACAGTTTCGTTGAGCAGGTACGCGCCCAGCTTCGTATTGATCACGACGGAGCGCATCAATTATTGATGCTGGCGTAACCGGATTTACAGGCCGGAGGGGATCACTGTGAGCGCAGTGAGTCCAGTGCCTGTATCATCGAGGAGGCAATATCAGGATATGCTTCATATTGATTGGTTGTCTCTGCCGGATCCTCATCAAGATTGTACAACTGCCGGGGCGGAGCATCCGGGGGAATCTCAACATTGGTGAAACCGCCGGATCCCTGCCCGTCAATCAGTTTCCAGTCCCCCTGTCGAATGGCTAACATGCCATGGATGGATTGGTGTACAGCTTCCTTGCGGGTGCTGGATCCGCCATATAGAACGGGTAACATGCTGAAACTGTCTATGGCCCGGTGCCGGGTTCCGGTAAAGTCGGCAAGGGTTGCAAAGAAGTCAGTGTGTATCACGAGTTCATCGGTGGTGGAACCGGCCTCTATCACGCCCGGCCACCGGGCAATAAACGGGACGCGATGCCCGCCCTCATGTATATCTGCCTTCATTCCCCGCCAGGGATGATTAGGTTCATGTTCAAAGATATCAGAAACTGCCCTTGGCCAATACGCTCCATTATCGCTGGTCACGATCAGGAGTGTATGATCTGCCTGATTATTTTCGGCCAGTGCTTCAATGATTTGCCCAATCGCATCATCCACCATCACGACAAAATCCCCGTATTCGCCTGCCTGACTGCTTCCAATAAATTCTTCGGTGGGGAGCCAGGGTGTGTGTGGGGCCGCTAGCGGCACATAGAGAAAGAAAGGCTCTTCGTTTTGAGAGCGTTCGGTGATGTAATCAACTGCCCGCTGTGCGATTACGGGTAGCACATCTATATGATCAAAATCGGGGGCCATTGGGCCGGATCGCCAAAAATTTCCAATGCAGCAGCTATCGGGATTGTCACCATATTCCGTGGGGAGTGCGGTAGGATGCTCATTTTCCACCCAGACATAGGGGGCCATATCCAGTGATGCAGGAATGCCGAAAAAGTAATCGAAGCCCAGCGCACGCGGGCCGGGGGCAAGGGGGACATTATAATCTGTAGAATCCGCATTTCCAAGCCCTAGATGCCATTTACCGATGGCGGCGGTATGATAGCCTGCCTCGGACATGATGTCGGCAATGGTAACACGGCTGGTATCAATGATCAGGGGCGAGTATCCTTCGGTGACACCGGATGCCAACTGCGGCAAGCGCCATGCGTAGCGACCGGTTAACAGCCCGTACCGCGTAGGTGTACAGACTGCAGAGGGGGAGTGCGCATCGGTAAACCGCATCCCTTCTGCGGCAATGGCATCCATGTATGGGGTTGGCGTTGCCGAATTGGCGTTATAACTCCCCAAGTCTCCCATTCCCATGTCATCGGCCATAATGAATACGACATTGGTTTTTTCGGGTGAATTGCAACTTACGAGAAAGACTAGAAGGACAAACAGGGGTATACGTGTCATTTGCTGAGTTAGCAGATCAAAGTTGTACATTTTTGGCACGGACCAAGGTTGCGAATTGGGTATTTGTGGAGCCGTGAAATAAAATCCACTGCCATGTTAAGTTACTGCGTGCAGCCGATCCAGTGCAGGGGGTATTTTGCAGGAATTTGGATTGCGTCATATTTCATCGAATCATCGTATTCAGAACTAGACAGAGACAGATTCGTCAGGATACGGCTACTTGCATACTACGCCTTGTTCAACCCATCCGAGTGCGGTTGGTGCATTGGCGGCGGGAGGCTCTATACAGCCGGTCTTTATGGTATGTGGTTCGGATGAAATCGTGCGCCATTGCGTACTCTTACGGACAGGATCTGATTTGTGTGGCATCCTGTCCACGCATTTTGGGCGTTCCATCTCTACGTTCGGGCAATTTCGCAGAATTCCGGATAGTGCATCGGCTTCTTTACGATCCATTGTAAGGCCGTATTTTCGCTTGATTTCCACGATTCGGTTCGCATACCAGCAACGGTTGTGACGCGGGAGCCATTCGCTCGCATCATAGGCAATCTTCTGGCGGCGATTGAGCAGCGGGGCGGCGTGGGTGAGATTCAACAGATCTTCTGCAAACTCTTCGCGAACCTGGGATGAAGCGGCACACAGGCCGGAATCGTGCGCTTCGGAACGTGCCACAATATGTTCAATGTCGGTTTGCCGGATGGAGACAAAGCATCTCATGCTGTAGGGAGAGAACAGTCCACCCTGATAGATCGAAATTTCCGGTTCTATGGATTGAGAGTAGGGGTAGTCTCTGCTGCTGTAGGAACTGCAGCGATCTTCGGGGCGGATCGGGATTCCCCGAAAGGTGTCTGCGGCAGATTGTGAGATGGCGGCAGACGGCAGAAAAAACAATCCTGTAAGGAAAAATGCCCCTGCCATCTGCAGGCTTCTTTTCTTGAGTATGGTCAGGAAACGAAAACTCCACAGCAACCGCGTATCCAAGCGGATACACATTCCCGTTTGATCAAGTGCCATGACTGTAGCTGTTTTTTTTCTTTGACACCGCAAATTTAGTCCGGTTGGATGTCATGGATAGGGGGAAGACAAAATCATCGTTCACAGGCGATCCCGTCTTGGTCACCGTCAAGTTTCATTGCGTCATCTGAAGTGGCATTGAATCTTCGATAGGGGAGTTTTTTGCAGCCGCCCCAGAAATTTTCAGGGATACACACGAACCAGTCCGGGTAACTGGAATGACATGTTATGGGTTGCATCAGGGGGTAAATTTTCTTCAGATTCTCATATTTGTGCGCGGCAATGATTCGATGGGGCGGCAGCTTGGGGAGGGGAGGGCGCCCCGTCTGGCATCCAGGGTCCCGGATATCTGCCAAGTCATCAAAATCATTGTCAACTCCATCGGTGCATGCGGATCCAGATTCGTAGGATTCGGGGTCCGGATGTGCTCCTTTCTGCATCCACTTTTCGGGGATGCTTTGCCAGATGTCTTCGTAGTATGTATCAAACTGCCGTGTCAATTCGGGTGAGTTGATCAGGAGGGTATTCTCGTCGTTGGCCCATTCTCCGGCAGATGTCCAATTCATAGAACCCAGGACCAGATATTGATCATCAATAGAGGCCGCCTTCATGTGCATCTTGCTGCCCCAGTTCTCAATCTTGACCGGGATTCCAGCTTCCCGCAGTATTTCGTGTTTGGAATACTCATTTTTGGCGGAGGTTGCATCAATAATGACCCGAACGTCTACGCCGCGCTGGTGTGCGGCAATCAGATCCGCCGTGAGATACTTTGCGGTAAGGAAGAAGACGGCGACATGGATGCGCGTTTCGGCTTTTGCAAGCAGTCCGCGTACACCGTAGCGGAGTGAATGATCCTGTGGAGAGAACCATGTTGTCACCTTTCCAGATCCGAGTTGGAACTCTTCAATCCCATTCGCGGATTTTGAACAATTCCCGTCTCTTCCCCAGAGTTGTTCAAATTCCTGTGTATAGACGGATGCAACCCGTTTGGAGTGAAGGATTACGACTGCATTGGCATTGTAGCCACCCGTACCGGAATTAGACAGGTTGGCCGAACCGGTCCAGATGTGTTCGTTATCAATCACAAAGAACTTGTTGTGCATGATACTTGCAGCGGCAAATTCCTTTTTTGCGGCGTGACCGGTGACGAGGATGCGTTCCTGTCCCAGATTATAGGCCAGACACTGGAGTGGGCCACTGAATCCGGAGGGTCTTTGCCGCTCACAGGGAGACACTTGCGTAAACTCATCCCGGCATTTTTTCTCCCGCACAAAATCATCCCGAATATTCCCGATCTCCCGTTCCCATACATGGGTGGAACTGTAATAGTTTTTGTTCTGGGCATCCTTGTCTACATACCCTCGCAGGGTGACTCCCCGTTCCTGTGCCCGGAGGACTGCCTGCAGGAGTCCAGATTGCATGCGTGTGCCATAGACGGCAAAGTCAATCGTCTCCTCCGCCTGATCAATCAGTTTTACCAGAGATGTACAGAGTTTACTGTCACACTGATCAAGGGGTTGATCAAATTCTCGTGGGTCCTGCAGGACGAGTTCAAGATCAGGTCCGGTAATGCATCCGAGCAGGATGAAACCGGCAAGGGCGGCCCACTTTAGAAGAGCATTGCCGAACAGGTTCATAGGTTTGGAAGGCGGTCTGCACTCCAAAGATAAGTACTTTGGGGATTATCACGGATGAATCGGGGGTCCCGTCACAAATGAAAATCCGGGCATTCACCGCGGTCCATTCCATTCCATTGAATCGTATTCCCTAATTACCGGAAGCTTTGGCCTCGAGTTCTTCCAGGGTGATCAGCAGTTCCTCGGCCACCCAGCCATATTGCGGGTTAATTTCCAGTGCCTGTTCAAATGCATCCCGTGCCTCTTGCAGGTCTCCCCGATCCATGTATACCACTCCGAGTCGTGCATGAACTTCATCGTGTCCCCACGAGGGCTGGAATGGATGGATGATATTTTCTTCTTCAAAAATTTTCAGCGCCTCGTCAAATTCTGCCTCTGCGATTGCCTTGTCTCCACCTACAAAGCCGGGAAGGTTATAGTTGATGATCCCCTTCATCAATTTGACGCGTGGATTATTGGGTTCCAGTTCAAATGCGAGGTCTCTAGCCCGGCGATATTTGCGGCTCAGGCCGACGGCCCGAAGTGGTCTCACAGAAATTTTGTGAACATATGAACTTGAGAGCAGCATCCATGCGTCTGCAAATGTCGGATCAATCGCTACTGCCGCCTCCAGATGTTCAATGGAGTTATTGATATGGTCTAAGCGGATACGATTGCCGGCATCCTTAACTCCTTCCCGGATCATATTGGCCATTGCACTTGAGGCGGCGGCAGCATAGTAGTGGGCCCAGATGGCAAGGCTGTCATCATCGGTTAAAGGTTCGAGCAGTGCCCTAGCTTTTAGAATCTGATCATAGTCCCGTTTGTCTGATCCGTCATCTAAAACATCCATTCCCTCCCGAAGGAGATCCCGATTTGATTGTGCCTGGGATGTTGTAATGCAGAGAAAAAAGCACGCCAGCGTAATTATGCCTAAGTAGTTCATCGGATTCAGGTGGATACAGTGAGGTTCTTGCTTAATCAACTCAAACCACATTCTACTCATTACTGGTTCAAAGGTTAATCAAGGTGGGGATGCACCATGATTAGTGGAATTTTCTAAAGCTTTTTAGGGATGCAGGATAGTGTTTTTTGATTTGACCATGTCGTTTTAGTGCTCGGAGCAGTCCCTCCCACTGCCAGTCCTGTGGAATGGAGTTGAGCGAATGCTCTTCAATCTTCAGGCACGCCGCGGCAATCCATCGCTGGCGCTGATTTGAATTACACCATCGGGTCACTTTGCGGGTCGTGTGTGCAAGTGCGCCGTTGATGCTCACAATCATGTTCGTGGTTCGGAGCCGATCCCGCAGTAATTTGGGCACGCCCGGTTTATGGAGCGTCAGCGTTTCTTCCAATCCTTCTCGTAAACTGGCCGCCGCCTTGGGACATCGGTCGTCCAGTGTTTCCATCAGGGGCAGCAATTGTCCTTTTGCCTGGTCATAGGTATCGGCGGCAAATTCGGGATCCTGGATCTTGGAGGTCACATTTTCCCGCTTGTGCCACTGACAGCACTGAATCAGTGCCTGCTCTCCAATGACCTCAAGAACGCCTTTTGCGCAATCCCTTCCCGCCATCAAGTAACACCAGCAATGTCATCGCCGTCTGGAAGCCGCGTTCCTGTAAATCCTGCAGCAGCGCAACGACACAGGAATGGGACTCGGTTTTGGCCTCTACGAACCCCAGGATGATCTTTTCTCCCTTGGTAGTCAATCCCGCCGCTAACAGAATCTGCTCTTCCCGGAGTGTCTTCCCGTTAATCAGGAACGCAACAAACTCCAGATCATCAAATCGCCGCGTCATGAAGTGCTTCAGGGCTTTCTCGGTCTCCTCTTTGAACACGCGTCCAGTGGTGGAGCCGCTGCGCCCAAAACTCTCGGCCACATGCTCTGCCGTTTGGCCAAATTTGCGCTGGGAGATTCCATACAGCACACTCCGCATGAGGTTCTTCGCATGAAAACTCTTATAGGCCCCCGGCGGACAGGAGAATAATCCATGCCCGTAGCGCAAGTGACTGTGAAGTCTTGATCCAACCCCGAGACACGAAAATTATTTCACTGATCAACTATTTTTTATGCAGCACACTGGTGATCTTAAAGTTCAGGAACTATCGTACGGTTTTAGTGCAGTAAAAATCATGAATCATGTAACAGTTCAACTGACAATACACGTACAAGAGGTACTCCATTACGGTAATCTGTGATAAATAGTCTATTACCCAAACCAGGATATATCAATACTGGAACGAAAGGGTCTTCGTTTACGGGATCGGCTAACCAGTCAATGCTGTGCCCTCCGACAAGATTTCGGTTCTTGTCAAACATTTCAACAAAAATGATTTTACCACCACCCTTCTGGCGTACAGAGAAATGAGCAAGTATATCATCATGTGTTACACTGAGACCGACAGACCAACAATTTACCAAAGCTGCATCCCTTTCATTAGAATAGTTCAACACAAAAGCAGCGGGATTGCGATCAATTTCTGATTCGCTAAGGCTAACGATGGGTGGTTTATTTGGGGGCGTTCCCTTCATCCGATAGCTGGGTTCAGGAGCCGCTAAATCAAGGTCATATGCCAATAGATCCCCGTTGCATACGGGCGGAGCCATGATTAGGTGTTTACGCCATATTATGATTCGGCCAAGGTTAAAATAAGTTAGTGTATTCATAAAAGACATACTTGAGAGCGGCCAATCTTCGAAATCTACAAATCGGTCTCGGAGGGTAGAAAAAGTGGAATCCCAACGATGAACGAGTCTGCTACTTGAAGAGATACGGTACAGGCCAAGGTAATCGCCATTATATGAGACAAGGTCACGCAACCATAGAATAGAATTCGGCAAGGTACGAATAGTTTTAATTTCTCCCGTTGGAAAGATTGTCGTAATCCTGGTATTGAATTGATCATATACGAGAATTTTTCCCTGTGGTGTAACCCAACCTGCAGAGATACTGTGGAATTCTCCGGGCCCACTCCCCCTTTCACCTAGCGCTCCTAATGCGTGGCCATTAGAATCAAATACTTTGATCCGCATTGACAGTTGATCAAACACGTATATACTGCCAGAATTGTCAGATCGCACTACAACAGGATCACCAAACATATTAATGGGATCTTCTTCAGATGTACCCAGCACGAAATGTTCTTTCAATTCCATGCGAATTTCTTGCGCACCAGCAAGTGGTGTACCGCCCTTCAATGCAACCAGCAATACAGCAGTCAACAGCAACCAATGCTGCAAACATGATTTATAGTTGTTTATCCCATAAAAAAACATTTTAATATATAATTAAATAGTCGGGTAACCCTTCACTCCCCCACGCCCAATTCATATGAGGGTACAAGCGGAGGCGTGAAAGTGGGTTCGGATGTCTGGAAAGAACGAACTAATTGAACAAGCAACAACCCAAGAATATTTCGTTCAACGGACTTTTTTACGACCTGATGCGGTACAACTGCCGCCCCCAAAGCCGCAGTGTTTATATCCTCTAGCACAGCCGCTCCAACCTGAACCTGAGGACGGAGCACATCTGTTATCGGGTGTACCATCATTCATACAGAAATAGCAACCGCTCAATGCCGGCTGAGTAAGTTGCTCAACCGGTACTATCGTTGCAGCAACAAGCACCAATATGGCAATGACCCACAGCCAAATCATTAGACGACTTTTCGGTTTTATATACATATGATAGAGAGATTTCATGGTGTTATAAGTTTGGTGATCTTTTACTACCGATTTAAACGCAGGAAGGCAAGTTTGTTATCAATTGAGGTCGGGGTCGAAGATACGAATGCATGTCTCGTCACGCGACCATTCCTCGAATCTACAAGTGCAGCAATTTGTCTACTGGCTTGATCTTCCCGAAATCCAAAGGCTTTCATTAGGTCAGGATCAGAAGTTGGTATGGTTATAGCCGATAGTTCGGCCACTTTAGCGAATCTTTTTGCATCTGAGAGGGATTCGGACAGACAAAGAACCAAAGGAGTAATGTTATTGTCATTAATTGCACCAGTAAAATTTGTACGGACTACATCTGTGAATCCGTCAATTTCACCGAGGCATCCATAGCAGACTTTAATTCCTATTGCAAACACCAAGAGTGTACTACTCTCATAGCTCCATTCGTAGCCAGTTTGCTCAACAGCAGAACGAAGTGCTGTCATCGGAACTTTATCAGTGATATCCTCTGCTTCAATCCATTCCTTTTGCTGTGGCGGTTTAGACCAAATCCCCGCCCTAAACTGTAGGATAACCAAAGCAAGGCCAATCAATAGAAGTGGTCCGGCGCGGCTTAGCAAGTTCATAATTCCAGTCTTTCCCATTCTCATCTAAGGGTACATCCGCTCTGGCCACCGATAAGTTAATCACTGTAGGAGTAAAAAACAAACGAGACGGCCCATCTTCGTCAATTGAGATGTTATTGCAAAACTAATAATCCAGCTAAAAACGCTCCCGGATGCACTCATGTGAACAAAAATCTTCAAGACTGGGAATTTTGCAAGAACCTCCATTTCCAAAGAAGACTGGGAAAAACTCACTCAATGCGCCGTTTCCCGGCTTAAAGGGCAAGATGTCCTCTCCCACAAAGAGGACGATGAAGATTTCCAGAAGGCCCTGGATCTCATCGTGAAACGAATCTAGGAAAAAGGCTACGATGTCTATGCGATGCCGCCGGATTCCCGGGACAAGATCCTCCCCAATGAGATCCGCCATACACAGTCTCGCACGGTTGCCGGGGAGCGGATGGCACTGGAAGCGATCAAGCAAGTCAAGTTCCTGCAGATTCTTCGGGATCTGAATCCCTCGGAAAATCACATCAAACAGGTCTGTGCACTCATTGTCGGGCGATTACTTTATCTTGGAAGTGACCGGGCCACGCACCGCTGGATGACGGAAAGTTCCAGTATTCTGGACTTGCTTGGAATTGATGTTAGACAGCTGCGAGGATTGCCACTGAGGAGAATCTGGCCGGTCTGCGGGAGCAGGGATTAGATTATGTCTGTGTAGAGCGGGCAAAAACTCCACCGGTTCCCACCGGGGACCCCGCTCACATGTTTACCACGGCCGGGAAGAAGATCAAGGCCTAGCGGCTTCCAGATCCGAAAAAGGTGCAGGAAGGGGAAGATGAACCGAAACCGCAGCAGGAAGCCTCGAAGCAACAGCGGGTCTATATCCATAGTGAAGCGAAGAAGTACACCGAGGAGCAGATTCGGGACACGAAATGCAGCAAGTATGAAGCCGAACTGACGGGGTTGAATAACGGCTTCTCCAAGTCTGGATATCTTAAGGATCTGGGGAAAGTACACATCAAATTCGGGCGCTTGAAGCAAAAGCATAAAGATGTATCTCACTTGTATGAGGTGGTCATCACGGACAAATCGGGCCCTCGAAAAGGGCAGCGGTATGTCACAAGTCTGACCTTTACCCGGAAAGTGACACATGAACAAAAATGTCGGGCTTCCGGTGCATATGTGATCCGTACCACGCATCTCGACTGGAGCGTCGAACAGGTAGCACGAATGTACTGGCGACTCACGGAGATTGAGAGTGCCTTCCATGCCATGAAATCGGACCTCGGACTCCATCCTCTGTATCACCGCAAAAAAGACCGGATTGAGTCGCACATGTTCCTCACCATTCTAGCGTATCCTGTCTCCCATTTGATCCGTTTCCAACTCAAACAGGCGGGACATCATCACAGTTGGGATACAATCCCGAACGGAACTCAACCAGATGCGGCGGGTCACCACAAGCCTGCCCAAAAGTAAACACTGCTACATGATCACCGAAATTGATCAGGATTTATCGCCGTTACTGGCGGAGCTCTTTCACATTCCCGGATTCCGGTACGATCCTGATGAAACCCGAACCCGAACCGAAACCGAATACATCAAAGAACCCGCATGGATATGATTTTTCTTTTCATGGTGGCCGTACGGTTCATTTTTCGAACATGATCTCTGTGATGTGAGGATGAGCCCGATGGAACCTTTGCGCATGGAATGGGATATACGCCTGGCCGAGTTCAAATTCTGGGCCTGGCCGGTCTTGTCTAGGCAGCGACGAATGCCGAAATGAGGCATTTTTACACCTAAAACCAATTCATTTATGAACAATGAGCAATCTCGTATTTTCCCATGCAGGTGAAAGCAAAAACGCCACCAAGTTTGTTGGCGAGTCAAGAAGTTTTCAAATTACCATTGATGAACCCCCTTCGCTGGGAGGGAAGGATGAAGCTGCCAATCCAGTTGAGTACACACTCGCTTCTTTGGCAGGCTGCTTGAATGTTGTAGCTCATCTGGTCGCGGAAGAGTTCGGGATTCAAATCGAATCTCTCAAAATTAACGTTGAGGGTGACCTGAATCCTGGTAAGTTGTTGAGTGGGGATTCTACTGAAAGAGCCGGGTTTTCTGATATTCGTGTGAAACTTGATCTGGAATCTGATGCCGAGCCGAAACTTCTGGATCAGTGGCTGACCGTTGTGAGGGATAGATGCCCTGTAACAGATAACCTCGCAAATGCGACCAATGTTGTCATTGCGCTCTGAAGCGTCGGCAGTCATACAGATAGTGGTTGCGCCCGGATAGTCTAGAGAATTATGCCTGAAGACCGCCGAATTGACTACATCGAGTTCCCGTCCGGAGATTTTGAACGCACCAAAGGCTTTTACCAAAGTGTGTTTGGGTGGACATTCGAGGACTATGGTGAGAACTATACCGCCTTCAATGATGGTCGGCTGGACGGTGGTTTCTATCGCTCCCCGCTGAAATCTGACACTTCTCTCGGTGCCGTACTGGTCGTTCTTTATGCAGATGACTTAGAGGGAACCATGGAGCGGGTTACCGATGCAGGCGGGCAGATAAGCACACAGATTTTTTCTTTTCCCGGTGGTCGGAGGTTTCACTTCCTTGATCCCAGCGGGAATGAATTGGCAGTATGGAGTGATCAGTAGCTGGTCAAAGGGCTTGGATCTCTATTCAATGCCTTGAATTACTCTCTACAGGGGGGTACAGAAAAGCCTGACTTGAGTGTCTATTTTTGCAATGTGCAGGTCCGCAATTGAGTTTACAATCAGATCGGCCTCTTTCAGGTCATCCGGCAGATTGGTTGTCTGAACCGCAATCACTTGTGCCCCGGCAGACTTGCCGGACTGGATGCCTGCGGGTGCATCTTCGATAACGATGCAGTGCTTAATATGTTGGCTTAACCCCCATGCAGCACGCAGGTAGGGGTATGGAGCCGGTTTTCCCTGACCAATATCGTCTCCGCTGACAAACACCTTTGGCATCGGCAATCCGACATGGCGAAGCATCCGCAGGGCGGATGTGCGCGGTGCACTTGTTGCAATTGCCCAGCGGTCTGCAGGGAGCTGCCGAAGCAGGGAGGCAACGCCTGGAAACAATCGCACATGTTCCAGATGACGATTGGCGGCCAGTCCCTCCCGGTAAGCCTCAGCTTCTATGATCGGGTTCAGATGGGGAGCCACCAGTCGGATCGTTTCCGTAACCGGGCGGCCATGATGAATTTCCAGAATATGGTCCAGCGATACGCGCCGCTCCTTTGCCCAGATTGCCCAGTGTGCTTCGTAGACATGGTTGGAATCTATAAGCACACCGTCAAGATCAAACAGTAATGCGTCACAGGTAAGAGTTATCACAGTGCAATAAGAAATGAATAGAGGTGCTTCAACGATCTGATATATTATTCGGTTGGGATGGTATAAAGCGCCGGCTTGAGTATCTTCATATTTTCAGGAACATAAAACAGAACGGTTGTGCCCATACCTTCACGATCAGAGCGCATGATGTCGGTGCAAATGCCCGTAATGGGATTTGTGGCAGATCTTATGCGGGATAATCCAGGAACCATTTCGCTCGGACAGGGCGTGGTTCATTATGCTCCCCCGGCGGCAGCGCTCAAAGCCGCCGCCGAAGCAGTCATCCGTCCAGATACCCATGGTTATGGGTATGTCATCGGCAGGCAAGAACTTCGAAGTGCATTTGCACAGAAACTCAATGCAGAAAATCAATTAGATCCCGGCTATGAAGTTGTTGTGACGGCAGGCAGCAACATGGCGTTCTTTGCATCGCTATTGGCGGTGACGAGCCCGGGCGATGAGGTGATTTTACTTGTTCCGTACTATTTCAATCACGAAATGGCAGCGCGTATTGCCGGCTGCAAGCCGGTATTTGTAAAACTTGGCGATTCGTTGATCCCGGATGCAGCTGCCATTGAGCATGCAATCACGCCCAGAACCCGCGTAGTCGTTACGATCTCACCGAATAATCCAACCGGGATTGTATACCCCCCGGATGTGCTCAAGTCCATCAATGACCTGTGTGCTGCAAACGGCATCTATCATATGTCCGATGAGGCATATGAATACTTCACGTTTGCAGGGGCCAGGCATTATTCGCCGGGGAGTGCTCCCGGTGCACATACGCATACCATTTCACTTTTTTCCATGAGCAAAGCGTACGGGATGGCAGGTTGGCGACTGGGATATATGGCGATCCCGCCGCATATTCTGTCCGATGTTCGGAAAATTCAGGATACGAATCAGATTTGTCCAGCAATGCTGAGTCAGGTTGTAGCACTCCAGGCGTTAGAAGAAGGGAGTAACTATTGCAGGCAGTATCTGAGTTCCATGGCCGAAGTACGTGCGATGGTTTTACAGCGTCTGCAGAACATACAGGCCCCCGTTAAGATTTCTGCTTCAGAGGGTGCGTTTTATTTTCTGTTAACGGTGTGTCCAGACACTTTGGACTCGCCGCTTGACGCGAAGACACTCACAACGCGTTTAATCCGGGAGTATGGCGTGGCTGTAATTCCTGGAGATACATTTGGGCTGGAAGGGGAGACCAGTCTTCGGATTGCGTATGGCGCCCTTCAGGAATCAACATTGACCGAGGCATTGAATCGTCTGGTCCGGGGGCTCGAAGGGCTGACAGGCTAACCAATTATCCATACGTGCAAACTTTTAGGTAACGGCGCATGTCTCTAAAAAAACACCGATCTCCTTCAGTCTTCGGATTGAATCGGAGGCAGTGCAGGCATGTGGCTTAGGACCGCCTGCAGTTTATTTTTTGCTCGTTGAGTCTGCTCGTCAAGCGTAGAGTCCGCCCAGTTCCGTAATTCATCCGGGTCCTGGGTCCAGTTGACAAACCTGCCATCTCCATAGAGCTTCCATGTATGGTCTTGCACCCATCTTGCGGGTGTAAACCGCCCCCATTTCGGATCATAATGGCAATAGATCCAACTGCGTACGGTATCTGCCTGGCCAATCAACTGGCCATAAAAACTCAGTCCATCTGACCTGAAGTCGTCAGGAATAACCATCCCTGCCGTTTCCATCAGGGTTGGCAGGAAATCCGTAAAATCTATCAACGCATGATTGATTGTATTCTCCGGGATCGTTTCAGGCCAGTAAGCAATGAGGGGTACGTGTGTCCCGGCCGTTACGGGATAGGCTTTTCTGCCCTGAATAAGACCTGTTTTATGCCGGGAGGAGATGCCTCGGTGCGTTCCATTGTCGGTTGTGAATAAAACCAGTGTATTGCGATCAAGTCCTAACTCATGCAGTTTGCCGGTAATGCGGCCAACCAGTTGATCCACATACCCCACCATGGGAGCGAAGTACGCGGGATCACTATGTGCAGTTCGAACCTCAAGGCGGTCAAAATCAGGATGATCGGGCGGTGGCAGAAATGGGTCATGTGGCAGAGCCATCGGGAAATACATAAAGAAGGGTTCATCCTGATGCCGTTCAAAGAATTCCTCAATGTAATCGGTATAGAGATCCGGTCCATACAGATCGGGGAATATTTCAGGCGCCTGCCCAGCGTAATGTATGGTAGGGGACTTGTAGCGGCTGCCGCGCTCTATATATTGCCAGAGTGCAAATTCCTGAAATCCCGCTTCATCTGGAGTCGCACCGCCCCGTCCTGCGAGTTCCCGCTGATAGGTATTCCCGTATAACTGCCATTTTCCTGCAATGCCGGTTTTGTAACCGGCATCCTGAAGCAAATGGGCAAATGTCCGTTCGGTTGGATCCAGCAGCCCAAATCCAATGTAATTTCGAAAATTATATTTGCCGGTCATCAACTGCACCCTCGTCGGTGTGCAGAGCGGTGTAGAAAATGCGTGTGTGAAGCGCATTCCGTGTTGGGCGAGAGAATCTAGATGTGGTGTATCATAACTCAAACCATCATTAATTCCCAGCGTCTCGTAGCCCATATCATCGGCCATAATGAGTACAATATTCGGCGGATGCTCTGGTGCACAGGCAGCAAGCAGCAGCAAAGGCAGAAAACGAACGACCAAGGTGGAAGGAATAACAGATTCAAAATTCATCATTGTCCAGATATTTGCCGGATCAGGATAAGAATCAGATATTGGTTCAAACGGACAGGGGAAGCCGTGATGAAAGCATGCTGCGGGTTATTCGGATAGCAGCCAGGTTCGCGCATTTGCAACGATACGTTTGTAGGCAGCAAGGTCATGGGCGCGTTCATCGTGGCCAAGCGTATTCACGACAATTCTGGCATCCCCAACCTGACGGGCCCAGATTACTGGATATATCTCGCCGGTTTCATGGGAGCGTCCGATAGCGAGAATACTTGCATTCGCATCCGGCAGGAGTTCTGTTCGGTACAGTTCATCGGTGATCTCAAATCTGTCCGGCAATCCATCCATGAGCGGATGATTGGGCTGGAGTACCTCAACCGAAAAAGCCTGTAGAGTTTCGTGGCTGCGGGCACCGCCGCCAACCAGAAATTCGTTGTAGGTAGGCCAATCTTCCCAGTTATACCAGGAGGCAGGGTGAGTAATCATGAGTGGTCGGCCGGCCTTCACATGCTGCATGATTGCCTGACGGCTCTCTGGCCTCTCGATCGGTTTATTGTTTGCAAGTGCGAGCAAGGAGGCATTTTGCAGCAGTTCGTCAAATGTTCTGTCGGGAGTTTCGGTGTATACATAGGTTCGATCTCCCGCTCCAAACAGGATCTGGCCATCCGAAAAACCAAATACCCTTGAGTGATAATGGGACTGGGAACTGCGACTGGCGCTCCCTGCCAGATACACAATAGGGGCGAGGTCGGCGTTGGAACCCGCCCATGACCAGCCTGCGTCATTGCGCCGCAACAGTGGAGGATCTAAAATCTCCAGGATCCCTTGCATCAGCGCCCAGTGTCCAGGTACGGTACACAGGAAGGGGTAGGTCCCCTTGGAAAGTGGCCCAATGCCAAAGGCCGCAGATTCACTTTGCGATAATACACCGGTAGATCCGAGAACCTGTTCGGATCGGAAAGGCGGGATATATTCGGTGTCGGCACTGGAAGGGTTGGTCATGTAACGATCCAAATCCTGCCCGAATGCCTGCACATCGATCCCCGGATGCAGAAGAACAACATTGTGGAGGTCGGGATGCAGGTTCATAAAATCAATTGTGATCTCCTGCCCCGCAAAGGCCTTCAGGGTTGAAGTGCTAAATCGCATAAGGCCGTCTGGTGCCCTCAGTATGAGACGGGCAGGGGGGAAGCCGCTCGGCTCCCTTTTTTCAATCGGATCGGGTTCACGCTTGACCATTCCAATGGGTGCCATGGCATCATAGGCCGCTACAATCCATGCATCTCCACCTTGTATCGCTCTGCGTGCTTCGGTGAGCATTCGGGGATGTGAAAAGGGACCAAAATCCCGTGCTGCCAGAAGAGCAGTCAGACGAATATGAAGATCTTCATCTCGAAAAACACCGTGCTCAATCAGGAGTTCTGCACTCTGACGGGTCGGAGGGAGTGTCTGGATTCCAGCTTTGCGCACCGCAGGAGATGGATGGGTCAACGCCGCGGCAGAAACGCTTGCCAGTGCATCCTCGGCTCCCAGCCCCTTCAGTACCCACAGCGCATGCACTGCACCCGGATCAAAGCCGGTTTCATCCAAAGCATGGCGGGTAACGAACTCAGTCAGATCGTCTTCCAGCCCCTCTGCGGCGCTTTCAACCAGCATTCGCTGGGCGGTAAGGCGCCAGAATTGGTTGGTACTCTGAAGGGCTTCCAGTAGACCTTTGGGATCGTCATAAGATAGACTTTCCGGGGAAGACGATTCCCCAAACGTGATGACATAGACGCGCCCATGCTCCCGGTCACGCAGGGGATTCAAGTGCGCATTGCCAGGACCGGGGTTGTCGTTCCAGATTTGATTGACCATGCCCCGCCGGTCAGGATTGTGCTGGATCACCGGGTTATACCAGTCTGCAACCCACAGATTCTCGTCAGGACCGATATCGGCAAAAACTGGCGCGACCCACTCATCACTACTGGCTAGAATATTCAAAATTTCCCCTTCAGGCTCTCGCTCCACACTTCCATCCGGCTCCATTTGATTTGCATGCACGACATGAGCAGTAGGTTCGGCCACCATCAGGGCCCCCCAGTACTGAGATGGAAAGCGGCGACCATTGTAGGGGAATGCTCCCGCAGCGGCCGTGTAGCCATCCCGAAAATCCACCTGCTGAAGTTGGCGCGGTGATGAATGTCGTACCAGATAATGACTTTGAACATTGGCGACATTCATACTCGCTTTGTGTCGCAGCGGGATCCCCACGACAATCGCATGATTATTATTGGCGGTTGATCCATAGATCATGTTATCCTCCCCGATCCCGAGCCCCCATGTATTGTTGTTGAATTCTGCAATAGGTTCCAGGCTGGTTCCATCTGTTCGTACACGGAATACGCCTCTGCGCAGGATCAGCGCCTCTGGATCAGGGGCGCGTTCAGGTTCAAAGAGTCCACTGTACCCAACCGCTCCCCAGAGGAAATTATCAATGCCGATTTTCAGATTACTCATCACAGCGTGGGTATCGTACGTGCCGAAGGCATTCTCCAGAACCACATGCTTTTTGTCTGCGCGGTCATCACCATCTGTATCTTCCAGAAATACCAAGTCCGGTGCCTGCCCAACGATGGCCCCTCCTTTGATCAGAGCAATCCCGGTAGTTAAAGGAAGATTTTCTGCAAATCGTAGAAACCGGTCTGCTCTGTAATCCCCGTCTGTGTCTTCGCAGATGGTAATCCGATCCGTACCGGACTCTTCACCAACATGGTCGTGTGGGTAGTTGGTTGACTCCACAACCCACAGTCGTCCACGCTCATCCCAGGTGAGTGCAATTGGGTTTATAATATCCGGTTCATGTGCGAACACATGAATATTAAAACCGCTGGGCACCTCTAGACGCGTCAATGTTTCTTCAGGGGCTAGGGGGGCCTGGAGTTCATGGGTGGTTACGCTGTTGCTTGTGGAGAAATAATGCAGGCTGGCCTCTCCAGAGCAGCTGCACAGGAGCAGGAGAATCAAAAAAGATGGTGTGAAGGAGTTCATGTGAATCAGGAATTACGGGGCCGAAGCGTACTCCATGGTTTCTGGTCGGATAAATCTTCAGCGAGCGGTTGGTTAAGTTCCGTCGGGGTTAATGTCACAAAGAGGGTCGCAGGGGTCTTTCCGATATTGAAGGAGGCGTGAGGTACTCCTGCGGGGATCACTGCCGCATCTCCAGGGCCTAAACGTTGACAGGTATCGTTAACCCATTGTTCAACGGTTCCCTCTAGGATGAGGATCAATTCTTCACGGCCGGGATGCCGGTGAAAGTCATGTCCCTTGCCAGGATGAATCTCAGCTTTTGCAGCAAAGAGGCCTGGGGTAACGGGGGCTGGATAATTGATCCAGATGTTGGTTCCCTGATCAACAGGTTCCGCAAAATGGGAATTTTCAGGTAGAAAGAATTGTCGGGACATTAGCGTTTATGGGCTGCTGGACACGGGATCTGTTTGAACTCGTTGGTGATCTGGATCAGTGATTCTTCAACCCCCATGCGCTCAAGGCTGCTGGCTCCCACAAATCCAACTGTGTCGGAATGTTCATTGATGTAGGCAGCGTCTGATGGCGTACAGATGGGGCCTCCGTGACTTAGGAAGAGAATGTCTGGCCGGGCGCTGCGGGCGGCTTCGATAATTTCCTGCGTGCGTGTGGCCGCTTCTTCAAGTGTACAACTGGCATCGGTTACGCCAATAGATCCCCCGATAGTACAGCCTACATGCGCAATGATCACATCCGCGCCCGCTTCAGCCATCTTTCGGGATTCTTCCGGTGTGGCAACATAGACGATCGAGAACAGATCAATTCCATCCTTTTGTGCCAAGCCTATCATGTCTATCTCATGTTGTACACTCATGCCGGTTTCCTCAAGCACTTGCCGGAACAGGCCATCCACGATTGCGTGAGTGGGAAAATTATTGATTCCGCTAAATCCCATGTCCTTCACTTTCAGGAGATGATGCCAGATGCGCCGGCGCGGATCAGAAGCATGGACTCCGCAGATTACAGGGATCTCCTTTACCACCGGAAGTACTTCAAATTCACCGATTTCCATGGCGACTGCATTCGCATCTCCATAGGCCATGAGTCCAGCGGTTGATCCATGTCCCGACATACGAAAACGTCCCGAATTATAGATAATCAGAAGATCCGCACCGCCCTTCTCAATAAATTTGGCACTGATTCCCGTACCGGCCCCGGCAGCGATAATCGGTTCCCCGTGATCCAGTGTGGCATGTAATCGTTCAAGAACTTCGGTACGTGTGTATGGATTACCAATTCCGGTCCAAGGATTGGGCATAAGGATCATGGGTCAGTTGTGGCTATAAGATAAGGGCAGATCAGGATCATTGTGCCCATTTTGCAAGAACATCATTCTTTGAGTAGGTAATCATCATCACAAAATCTTATATTACGGGTTTGTGCAACACAGAAACAGATGAAATCTAGAACATTTACCCGTCGCAGTTTTTTGAAAGGTATGGGAGGCGCAGCCGCGCTCCCCGTCATTATACCTGCATCCGCACTTGGGCGAGGCCATCGCCCCGCTCCCAGTGAACGAATCAATATGGGGTTTATTGGAATGGGCAGTATGGGGATCAATAACCTGCGGGGGTTCATTGAAAAACCGGATGTTCAGGTCTTGGCGGTATGTGATGTGAATACCGCCGGGGATAACTATGCCGGAAGTGGACTGAAAGGGCGTGAGCCAGCCCGGGAACTTGTTGAATCAACCTATGCCGAGAACCGTGAGATGGCCTCGTATGCTGGCTGTGCCGGGTATAAATTTTTCTGGCAGATCCTGGAACGGGAGGATATTGATGCCGTGTGTCTCGCACTTCCAGATCACTGGCACGCGTACATGGCCGTGGCAACTGCCAAGGCAGGGAAGGATATGTACAGTGAAAAGCCACTGGCTCGGACAATTCGTGAAGGCAGGTTGATGGTAGAAGCGGTGAGGAAATATGGATCCGTTTTTCAGACGGGGAGTCAGCAGCGTTCGGATCAGCGGTTTCGTCATGGATGCGAGTTGGTCCGCAATGGATATATCGGAGAGATTCAGAAGGTGTATGCACAGGTGGGGGGGATATCCCGTTCCTTCCCGCATGGGGAGGAACCGGTGCCGGATGGATTTCTGTATGAGTTATGGCTTGGCAATGCTCCACCCGCCCGGTACCACAGTAAGCGGGTCAGTGGGGGATACAATACAGAAGAAGGGGCTTGGCGGGCCTGGAGGCCCTATTCTGCAGGGCATGTAGCAGACTGGGGAGCACACAATTTTGATATTTCTCTCTGGGGGCTGGGGCTTGACCGATCTGGTCCAATGCAGATTGTTCATGCGAACGATGCCGAAGAAGAGGAACTCACACTGATGTATGCAGATCACCCGCCGATCATCAAGAAAAAGGGGCCGCATGATGGAATGATTCAGTTTATCGGTACCGATGGATGGGTTGGGGTTAGCCGAGGGGATATCTGGGTTTCGAATGAACGTCTGCTGACGCTAGAAATGAAACCCAGCGATACGCGCCTATATCATAGTGATGATCATCGAAGAGACTTTTTAAATTGCATCAAGACGCGAAGCCAGCCGATATGCGATGTTGAAATTGGTCACAGTTCATCGGTTGCCTGCTTGACCAGTGAGATCTGTATGCGCCTGGAGCGCACCTTGGAGTTTGATCCGGTGAAAGAGAAGTTTCACGATGAAGAAGCCAATCGCCTAGTGGGCAGGAAGATGCGGGGGCCATGGTCATTGTAATCAGGGATGCCGGATATGCTGAGGATTGCAGTTGGCGCGTTGTTATTTCAGCCACCTAAATTCCCATCACTTTGATGATTACGCAGACAGCCCAGAAAGATTGTATTGCGATTTCGTGCAGGTGTGCCGACGTGGATTGTTTCTTGATCTCAGCAGGGAAAGCTTCATGACGGTCAGGACCACTCGCCCTCCACTTGACGCGACGGGCATTACTCTTTCAGCCCTCTGTTTTCTGCACTGCCTTGCTGTGCCGCTCATTGCTACAGGAATGTTGGCATGGATGGCATCTGAAGTCATTCATATCGGCTTAACAATCGCCCTTGCCGGGGTCGTTGTGTTTGTGGCGTGGCCCAGTTATCAGCGGCACCGCCGTGCGGTGGTGCCTGCCCTGTTGGGGGTGGGCCTTACCGTGCTCATCGTCGCTGTCCTCGGTGAGGATGTACTGGGCGAATACGCCGAGACAGCCCTGACGGCGCTTGGCTCGGTGGCTCTCATACTTGGCCATATCCTGAATCTGCGCTTTCGGAAGTCATGTGTGTGACGGTCTTACGCAAGTATTTCCCGTCCAGGTCATAACAGACTTTTTTGTCTGAGCATTACGGATCAACCCCACCACCATCGGTGCTGATGCGACTAGACGGCGGCGGACCCTGATGGTCAGTAATTTTCGGGATCATTTATTCTGATCCTCTGGAGGTCTCTGTGAATTCAGCCGTTGTAAGTTCGTTGATTTTAATTTCAATTTCTGTTTCAGAGGCCCGGATCATGTAAGATCTTTTCGATTTTCATCTACTAGGCTCCCCCAAAGAGAATAAAAGCCTGTAGTATCAGAAGGTGTATAATCGGAAAATATTTGAATCGCACTGCGATCCAAATAGCCCATGTCGGCTTGATATCCCATCACTTCATTGGAGTTGGTTACGCGTTCAGTTCTAAAGATTATTGTCTAGCGTCAGCAACTTTTTTTCTCGATGACACTTATGCCTCCGTTAATATTTGCACCATGGGTGATGAATTTTGCGGACACCGTTAAATTGAGAATGTCGGACTTGCGAAAAGGAACTTCCATGCTGCATCTCTATCTGGCGTAGTGACAGAGTTTCTGTTTTGTGTTTTCATGCTCTCTTGATCAGAGAGAAGTCTATGACCTCCGTTTGAGATTCCGTAGATCCTATTTCCTTGCGATGGGAATCTGGGTCAAATGCTGCTGAATCGCACCAATCATGCTTTGTGTAAGCGCAAGATTGTTTTTCTCTGCCGTCCATACTTCGTGGAATCTTGCGACTGTCTCGGCAGCTACATTCAGTACAAGTTTTTGCGGCAGGCGTGCTTTTGCTGCAAGATGGGAAAGTTCATCCTGGGAAAATTCTGCAAAACGTTTTGTACGGCTGAATTTTAGTGCAAAAGACTCATCAGGGATGTAACAGATGGTTGAGACAAAATCATAGGAGGGAGCCAGGGATGCAGTATGTTGATTCCGATAGATGAGTGACCAATTCTTCAGATGCGCATCTGCATTACCGATGAGCACATTAAAAACCAGTCGCCGGATCAATTCCTCAATGTCCGCCTGTTCGCTCTCCACGCCCACAACATGTGCGATAGTCCGCATGGAGGCTTTGTCGTATTTGTATTCTGGATAGATTCGGAAAATCTGTGCGAAGTCCTCAACATGAACAGAGGTTCTATCGATCATCCGGTCAAACCGGTCAATCACAAACGCGTGGATACCGAAGGCTTCAATGCCAGAAGGCAGGTTTTCGATCTGATCAACCTTGATCAATTCGGTATGCGGTACATCGATTCCAATTGCCCGTGCGAACTCCATCATGCTATACTCGTTTTGGGGGAGTGCATTGAATTGTTGAGACGGCAACTTAAGGATCCGGTCGCCACCGATGCCCTGTACGGGAATGGTGATCCCTTTGCCTGTATTCTTTATTGCAGAGAGTTTTAACTGCATGCCTGCCAGAGAAAACCGCAAGATCTTTTCCTGAAATCTTTTTTGCTCCGCCCCACTCGTTGCAGTGGGCGGGAATTCCTGCCCGTCAGCAGGTTGCACGATCACTGCCCCCGGCAAATCCTGTCCGAGTATCCAAAGAAGAAAGAACTCACGCACACTCTTGACCCGCGCCTGTTCTGCCAAATAATGACGCAAAGGCCCTTCCGGTAACAGATTAGAGAACCAGGGAATGAGCCGTGTCTGAGTCGTACCAAAATTAGTCATTAACTGCCCAAGCGAGTCCTTGAATCCCAGTCCAAGAAGCGGACGGCCTGGATCGTTGATATAGTCCTGCGTGAAGGCAAAGAGGCTGCGGTCTGCACCAATGTGAGTCAGCGTTCCAATTCGTTTTCCATGGAGAAGCACTTCCAGGATGGAAACATCAGACATGACCATCCTCTTCGTCAAGAGAATAGGCGGGTTTTTCGGATAGACTTTGATTGCGTGGTGATTGTGAGCGTTCAATTTGGTTTCGCAGGGCTTCGGTTCGCTTCAAAAGGGCTTCAAATTTTTCAGCATCAATTGGCATAGCATGAAGCCGTTCCAGATATTTGACCCATCGGGTATAGTTTTTCGTCTGATCCGCCGGAATACGAATCCGCTCAAAAAAACGGATCAGTTCCTGCAGGTATTGAACCTGCTTTGCGGTTTGATCTAGTTGAGTAAGTCCCTGCATTACATGATCAACGGCAATTTTGCCCCGGGCAGAGAGTTTACGGCTAATCGTACTCTTTGGCAATGTGGTCCGAATAATTGACTGAACGGCGGGGAGGCATGTTCGGGGCACAAGTTCCAGTTCCAGTTCCAGTGATCGAAACAGTGCCACCAAACTCGAAAGCCGCAGATCAACGGCACCGTTTTCAAATTTTGAAATTTGCGCCTGCTGTACACCGGAGATTTCACTCAATTCCCGTTGACTCAGTCCCAACCTCACTCTCGCTTTTCGGAGAGCAGTACGGAGATGATCGAATTCGTAACTCATATCAATAGTTGATTAGACATCAATTCAGTCATTGATATAGTATTGTATGTCAAAAAATGCATTCAGGTTCCAAGCGTATGGGCAGGTGAAATTTTTGCATGGAGGTCACTTTGATGTAAGCCGCCGTAATAAGGATGGAACTGCTACCAATGCATTTACAGATTTACCAATCTGTTTCACGGCGGTAATTCTTGTCTCTCCTGTTTGCAGAACGGCGCTCGGAGCGTGATCGACTTCTTTGACTTCTCCCAGGGGAGAGGCTTGGGTTACTGCCAGGGTATTCGGCCGCTGTCCTGTATATACTGTCGCAATGCGGCGGCGAGTTGACGGAAGATCTCCGGTTCGGTTGTGGACAGGTCTGTGGTTTCAAGCGGGTCCCGCTCCAGGTTATACAGTTCCAGTGGAGCATAGGGGCTGTTATGCAGCAGTTTCCAGGGGCCCTTGCGAACGGCTTCAATGGTTTTGCCGCTAAAGCGAACCCCTCCTTCGCGTCTGGAGAAAAAGATGGTCCGCTCCGTGTCCGGCGGGGAACCGCCACGAAATGAATCAAAAAAACTGAGTCCGTCGATCTTGTGCGGAATCCGAATTCCAGCTGCTTCAAGGATTGTCGGATAAATATCCATTGTCGTTAGTACAGTATTATTCTCGCTGCCGGCAGAGGTATGCTCTGGGAAGGAGGCAATTGCCGGAACCCGAATCCCCCCTTCATATACTGTGCCCTTTCCCTCTCGCAGGGGCCCGTTATTCGCCCCTGCATTCAGCTGTCCGCCATTATCACTGACAAACATCACGAGCGTATTTTCGTCAAATCCGTTTTCATGTAAGGATTGAAGAACCTGCCCAATACCTTCGTCCATGTGCTCAATCAGGGCGACAAGTCTAGCTCTTGTGGTATCGACGCCTGTCTCTCGGCGCAGAACGTGATCAACCCATTCATCCGGCGGCTGAATGGGGGTATGCGGAGCATTATAGGAGAGGTACAGGAAGAACGGTGCGGAGGAATGGGTACGGCTTTCAATGTAACGCACTGCCCAGTTGGAGAACAGTTCGGTTGCGTGTCCTTCCGGATGAATCGTTTCCTCGCCGCGGCGCATGTAATTGAGACCATGCCGCCGGTGATGGTAGTAATCATCCATCATGTCTCCCAGAAACCCCTCAAAATGCTCAAATCCCCGATCTATTGGGCGGTCGGGGGCCTTCAGGCCGAGATGCCATTTGCCGACCATTGCAGTGTGATATCCGTGGCTTCGAAGCATTTCCGGCAGCAGGTTTGCATCCTCTGCGAGGTTCCCCCAATTATCTGCGGCATGGGTACGAATGACTCCGGGGACACCGACCAGCGGGGGATAGCGGCCGGAGAGAAGGGAGGCTCTGGTGGGGGAGCAGACGGGGGAGTTCGCATAGAACTGTGTGAAGCGAACGCCATCGGCAGCCAGACTGTCCAGAGCCGGTGAGTGCAGATCGTCAGCCCCGTATGCCGACAGATCGCCGTGTCCAAGATCGTCCGCTAAAATGAGGACAATATTCGGTTTTTGGGCGACAGTAGCACTGGTCCAAAAGAAAATTAGAAGTATTAACAAAAACCTTCGCATATCACGGAAGTGCAAGGTTGAGATTTTAATTCCAGATTGGGTCCCGAATTTGGTAACCCTCACAAGTAATCACGAATCACCTTATATTGTTGGCTAGAACTCTGGATGAACTAAATCTCCCTTGCATAGTTCGCATGTTGATGACGTTGAATATGGTTTTGCTCTTTTTGCCGAGAAAATTGTTCTATCATAGCGAAGTTTCAATGGGCGGCATGTCAGGTTACCCTGAACGGGGGCTTGATTTGAGGGCAATTTGTTTATCGTCAGTTAGAGCCATAGTTTGCAATTTTATTAAAAAATGAGTAACCATACAGAGTCAAATGGTATTCGGGATCCGCAAAGTTCCGTTTTAGTGGCACGCCAGATATTGTGGTTAGCACATAGACATGGCAGGGTCCTTACGCCGATGCAATTGCTTAAGTTAGTATATATCGGACATGGCTGGATGTTGGCCTTGTATGGTCGTTCATTATTTTATGAATCGGTGGAGGCTTGGAGATATGGCCCTGTTGAGCCTAATGTCTATAATGCATTCAAGAAGTTTGGAGGTAATCAGATTACGGAACCCCTGAAGGATTACAGTGATCATTTTGATGAGTACGAATTAGATATTATGGAACAAGTTGTCAGCGTCTACAGCGACTATACCGGCATCCAACTATCAAGTCTCACCCATAAGAATGGCAGCCCTTGGGACACAACGATTAAGATGCTGGGGCAAAAAGCGATAATTTCCAACGATTTGATTAAGCAGCATTATCGCAATCTTTTATCATCCTCCAAATAGCATTATCTAACAGTGAGTGAGAGACACAGAAAAATTCTGAAGGAGGATGCTCCAGAGCGTCCTACCCGTGAATCTCTGGAGGAGTCTCAGTTTCTCCATGAAGCAAGACGGAATGAATCTTCCCGCAACCATATTCACACGGCTATGTTGGTTGTTTTATGGGGTGTTATCGGAGCATTTTTGGTTTCAGGTCTAACTTGGCTGTATCATCAGTTATCTCCCGTAGGTTGGCATTATCTTCCAGATGAACAGGTTGCCTATTTGGGCACGATTCTTTTTAGTGGAGCAGGATCAGCGCTCTTAACCAACCAATTCTCAGCATGGTTGCGAAAGAACACGAAAACTTGATCGCTGCTGTAATATGGGCCATGCGGTATGCATTCTCTGATGATGTGGTGAATCATGTGCAGTCATAGGGCTGGCGGAACATGGAATCCCAGCCTTCTAGGATTTGTTCTTGGGTAACTTTGCTGGTGATATACGCGTTTCCAATCTCCTGGAGGAGGATGAGGCGAAGGCTGCCAGATTGAACTTTCTTATCGTAGTACATCGCCCGGAGCAGTTCTTTGGGATCAAGGTGGCGGATTGAGTTCCGTACGGGCAGTCGTTGCAGGAGAGAATGGATGATTTCGTGCGGTAGATCCGGGTTGAGCATGGCAGATACTCTGGCGGCGGCACGCATGCCAAGGGCAACGGCCTCTCCGTGTGTGAACTCTCCGTATCCTGCAATCCGCTCAATTGCATGCGCGAAGGTGTGTCCAAAGTTCAGGATTGCCCGCCTGGAGGCCTCCCGTTCATCTTCACTGACCACCTCTGCTTTGATCTCGGCTGCCCGCAGGACCATGCGCCGGATGATGGCTGGGTCCCGACGAAGAATGCGGTCCCAGTTCACAGACAATTCCTCTGCAAAACCTGCATCCGCAATCAATCCATGTTTAACGACCTCCGCAAGCCCGCTTCGCCATTCCAGTTCTGGAAGACTCTGGAGCAGATCCAGATCGGTGAGTACCAGTTTTGGCTGATAAAATGCTCCGATCAGGTTCTTGCCCAGAGCATGATTAATTCCGGTCTTCCCTCCGATAGAGCTATCTACTTGTGCAATCAGAGATGTTGGCAGGTGCACCAGTGGCAGGCCGCGAAGCAGGGTAGCTGCAGCAAAGCCCGCCAGATCTCCAATCACGCCTCCGCCAAGTGCAAGAACCGGGGTTTGGCGATCAATACCTGCGCCTAAAGCTTGATCATAGATACGCTGCAGCAGGTTGGGCTGTTTAGACGACTCCCCCGGCGGAAGGAGGATTGTCGTAAGATCTCTCCAGCCGGATTCGTGGAGGATATCCTGAAGTGTTTCCAGATAAAGTGCAGCCACATTGGTATCGGTCACAATGATGCAAGGTCCCTTTCGAAGTCCATTTGCATCTAACAGGGACGGCAGCGCCTGCAGGCCGGAAAACTGAATCGGGTACGCACGCCCGTGATCCAGCTGTACCTGCACAATAGCTTCGCTCATAGGATCCGGGTCCGAATTCCGGGGCCGCAGCCGGCCCCGGAATTCGGTTCGTTTTAGTTTGCCCTGTTTCGTGAGCAGGCTGACTATTCAGGCTTCGTGAGTGCAGTCATTAGAGGCAGGAACTCATTCGTATCTTCGGTGACCGGCTGAATCCGCAGCACCTTGACTAAAAAGGTTGCGCCCGGTTTAATGTCTTTGTATACACGCCGGAAGTCTCGAATATTTTTCACGGGCTCCCGATTGATTTCCACGATGACATCGTTCGGGCGCAGGTCTGACTCATCAAACGCTCTACTGCTTTCATCAATGGATTGAATCCAGACCCCTTCAATCTCTTCAGAGACATAAAAGCGCTCTTCCAGCGTTTCCTGATCCAGATTCTGAAGCTTAAGTCCAAGTTCGTCCAGATTCCCCTGATCGTCACGCTCCGTCTCATCCGGCTCGTCATTGCGCGAAAGATTTTCAGGGAGGGATCCCAGCGTGACTTCAATTTGAATTCGTTCCTCTCCACGGATAATATCAAGCAGGACCTGATCTCCAGGGGCTTTATTTCCGATGGTCGCTCTCAAAAGCAGGTAGTCAGCGAGTTCTACCCCGTCAATGCCTGCAATGATGTCACCGGCTTTCACGCCGGCCTTATCGGCGGCGGTATCTTTCTCTACCCGTCTGACCTGTGCAGAGCCTGGAGGTGCATCCATTGCGGTGGCGAGAGATTGGGATACACGGTCAAATTGTATGCCGAGGAATCCGCGCTCTACGCGCCCCTTATCAATGAGCTGTGTTGCCACATTGCTCACAATGGAGACGGGAATCGCGAACCCAATCCCGGCATTATTGCCTGTGGGGGAGAGGATCGCGGAATTGATGCCGACCAACTGCCCACTCATGTTGACCAGAGGCCCTCCCGAATTGCCCCGATTGATTGCGGCATCAGTTTGAATAAAGTCTGAGTAAAGGTTGATCCGGGCGAGCCGGTTACTGGTGCGCCCGACAGCACTCACGATGCCCGCGGTGACGGTATTATCCAAGGCTTCGTCCAGTGGGGATCCGAATGCCATCACCCACTGCCCGACACGCACATTGCCTGATGGAGCAAGGGTCACGGTTGGCAGATCGGTTTCATTAATCCGGATCACTGCCAGATCAGAATCCTGGTCACGGCCGATCACTTCTGCGGTGAGGGTGCGGCCGTCATAGAGCAGGACCTGTAACTTGTCTGCACTCCCGACTACATGGTCATTGGTCACAATGTACCCGTCAGAGCGGATCAGGACTCCTGAACCCAGCCCTTGACGGACTTGTGGAAGGCCTGGAATACCATTATTCGGCATGAACTGCTCAAATGGTGTGCCCTCCCACGGATTACTATTGCTCTGGAGTTCAAGCTTCTCTGTGGAGCGAATCTGTACGACAGAGGGGTTCACCGCCTCCGCAACATCCACAAAGGCCTCCTCCCATTCCAGACGTGCACTTTCAGATGGAGCCTGCAGGATGGTGGAGCTGCCGGCCTGCAGATCTGTGCCGACCTTGTGCCCCTGATCAAATAAGTTAACCCCGAGGGTTGCCGCAAGGACACCGGCAACAAATACACTGACGGTCAGAATGATGGTTGGAACAACACGGATTTTGTTCATTGGACTGGATTAAGATGTTAGAATTTTGTTTGTAAGCAGATACGAAATGCAAACAACGGGCCAAAGCCTTTTCGTAGTATTATTGGCCGCCGGGAATGCCGGGTTGTGTCATATTTCGCACATCAAGTAGTGCATCAAGTGTCGTTTCGTCCAGAATGTCCATATCCCGAACGATATCTCGCACCGTACGCCCGGAGGCGACCGCTTCTTTGGCAATTTTGGCGGCCATATCATATCCAATTGCACTGTTGAGCGCAGTTGCAAGAGATGGGTTCAATTCCAGAAGTTCCTGACAGCGGGCACGGTTGGCTTCCAGATCAGAGAGGCATTTATCAACGAATGCATTGCTTGCACCGGTGAGCAATTCAATACTCTCCAGAAGCGTAACCGCCATGACCGGCATCATTACGTTCAATTCCAGATTTCCATGCTGTCCACAAACGGTCAGGGTTGTATGATTGCCCATGACCCGTGCACAGACCATCATCATTGCCTCACAGAGTACTGGGTTCACTTTCCCGGGCATGATGGAGGAACCGGGTTGGAGGGGCTTGAGGGAGAGTTCGGCAATACCACTGGTAGGACCACTGGAGAGGATTCGGATGTCGTTCGCAATCTTCATGAGCGAAACCGCAACGGTATTGAGTGCGCCGGATGCCGACACAATTGCATCCCGCGCAGATTGTGCCTCAAAATGGTTTTCTGCTTCCCGAAAGGGTACCCCGGTTGACTCACTGACATAGGCGAGGGTCCGTTCGGGGAATTCTAGGTGACGATTAATGCCGGAGCCGGTTGCTGTCCCCCCCAGAGGCACCTCACACAGTTCCGCCTGTCCAGCCCGCACACGACTGATTCCCCGTGTCACCTGCATGGCATAACCGCCGAACTCCTGCCCCATCGTGATGGGGGTCGCATCCATAAGATGGGTGCGTGCACTCTTGACTACATCATCAAAATTTTGACTTTTCTCCTGTAATGCATGCTCAAGTCGGGTGAGAGCGGGGATGAGATGATCCTCAATCTCACACGCAGCAGCGACCTGTATAGATGTGGGCACCACATCATTCGAAGATTGGCACATGTTCACATGATCATTCGGATGAACCTCCTGATCTGTGAGCATTTTGGTGGCCAGCCGGGCAATGACTTCATTGGCGTTCATGTTGCTGGATGTGCCGCTTCCTGTCTGGTAGACATCAAGCGGGAACTGATCGTCAAGGTCACCGGCAATCACAGTTTCTGCCGATTTACAGATGGCATCTGCCACAGAGTGATCCAGCATTTCCGTATCCGCGTTCGCCTTTGCGGCCGCATATTTGATTTGCCCCAGTGCCCGGATGAATGCACGCGGCATGCGTTGTCCGCTGATCGGGAAGTTGTCTATCGCCCGCTGCGTTTGTGCGCCATAGATTGCATTGGAAGGGACGCGCACCTCCCCAAGTGAATCTGTTTCAATTCGAAAGTCACTCATGGTGTACAGATGAAGGTACAGAAATAACTAATATACAACGAAGGCTGTGGGAATACTATCCAAAAGCAGCAATGAGGGGAAACTTTCCCATTCAGGTGGACAAAACGGGTACAACCGGGGAGTATAGTGCCTCCCCGATTGCTTACACAGCACCATCCGCTTGATGCTGTGCCCGTTTAAGGATTATAAGACAAAGTCCCCCGTTGGTTCAAGGAAGCGGCAGCATGTGACGATCCGCTTTCGTCTGCGAGGCGACAGGAAGAATCGTGAGTTCCCAAATGCGAACTCACGATTCTGTGCGGGGGGCCTGGGGAAACCCGGTTCCCTGCCGCGATGTCCGAGTTTCTATGTCTGGCGTGCGGGTACCAGGCGAATGCGTCCGTAAATATCCGGGTATCGGGGATGGCGTTCTGACACGAATTGTGCCGGACGGGTTGGGAGTCTGTGGTTGACCTGTGTTGCGGAGCGCAAGCCCGCAATGACAGGCAATGGGCGATGAAACACCAAAAAGATCATGAGAGTTGTTGCTCATGGAAATAATTCCCAAGGCTATAAACGAATTCTATATCTTGTTGTAATATATAAATTCAAAACAAATCGCAGGGGTTCCCGTGAAGATTATTCGGACAGTTCCAGAAATGCAGGTATACGCGGAGATGCAGCGTATGCATGGTCACAAATTAGCACTGGTCCCAACCATGGGCAGCCTGCATAAGGGGCATTTGTCTCTTGTAAAACGTGCGCAGGTGGAAGCAGACCATGTTACGGTGTCTATCTTTGTCAATCCGACCCAGTTTGGGCCTAGTGAAGACTTTGAAGCCTATCCGCGTGATTTTCAGAGAGATTGTGCGTTGCTGGAGGAGTTAGGCGGGGTCAGTGCGGTCTTCGCTCCGAGCGAGGCAACGCTCTATCCTGCGGGATCCGACCAGCAGCGTGTATGGATCACTTGCCCGGAAATGTCCAGCCAACTGTGCGGCAAATATAGATCGGGGCATTTCAGGGGAGTTCTGACGGTGGTCATGAAACTGTTCGCAGCGTGCAATCCCCACATCGGGGTATTCGGTCTTAAGGACATTCAGCAGTTTGTTCTGCTGAAGAAGATGATTGGGGATTTGTCGCTGAACATAAAAATTATTGGAGGCGATACAGTTCGTGAAGCGAATGGCCTGGCGTATTCTTCCCGTAATGAGTACCTCACGGCGGAGGAGCGTCATCAGGCAGGGATAATTTCGGAGGCGATCTACTCGGCAGTCCAGATGATTGAAGCAGGGGAGAAAAATCTTGAAACGGTAACCGGCAAAATACACGAGATGATTGGCAGCGTGCAGCAGGCAAACTTACAGTATGCAGAGATTGTCACCGCCGGTACACTCCAGCCGATTGAACAATTCATGCCGGGCATGCAGGTGATTGTCGCGCTTGCGGTATATTTTCGGCAGATTCGGCTCATTGATAATGCTTTTGCTCTTGTTCCGGCGCAGTAGGTTTTCGATCTATGTATGCTTTGGCTGTCTGATTGCGGCCTATCATCCGGCCTATGGCCAGAAAGATACCATGTATCCAATTCTGGAGGATGGTTTATTTGGATTTATCAACAGCAGCGGTGAGGTTATCATTGAACCGAAATATGACGGAGCAAAAATGTCTTCCGAAGGGCTTGCTGCGGTGCGACTTGGCTACTCGTGGGGATTCGTTGATCTACAGGATTCCGTACGTATCGCGCCGCAATTCTCGTCTGTTTTCCCGTTTTCGGACGGTATTGCCCGTGTACAGTCTGGGCAGTACTGGACTTTTATTGACAGGAATGGAGAGCGGATTACCGATGAGTATTTCATGTCTGCGTTGGATTTCAGCAGCGGTTTAGCGCCGGTACGTGTGCGACCGGGCACGGTTGCCGGACTTGAGCCCAAGTGGGGGTTCATTGACCGGGAGGGCGAGATGGTTGTACCGGACCGATTTGTTCGTGCGCTCCCGTTCTCGGATGGAATGGCCGCCGCTGAGGTTACCCGAAAGGTGATTGTGATCAGCATTAACACGCGTTGGGGCTTACTTGCTCCAGACGGTTCATGGATTGTTGAACCGGAATTTCACTCCATGCGGAATCCCTCGGAAGGTCTTGCCCTTGTCCGCAAGGGCCGGCAGCGCGGGTTCATTGATGCCACCGGGGCCTTTGTGCTGGAACTGGACTATGAACAGGTTTTTTCGTTCAAAGAAAACCGGGCGCGGGTGAATGAAGGGGGTTTATGGGGATTTATTAACCGGAAGGGCGAGGTTGTGGTTGCGCCCGGTTACCAGAGGGCGGATGATTTTTCAAATGGCCGTGCACTGGTGTTAACGGGGGACGGATATGGATTTCTGGATTCAACGGGAACCATGGTGATTCCCCCTCAATACGAGAAGGCATCTTCCTTTGATCGGGGGCTTGCCTGGGTCACTCTGGACGGGCAGTCAGGATACATTGATACGACCGGGATTTTCGTGTGGAGGGAGGACGAGTAGGCTCAATCAGAACAGAATATCTTTTCTCTGGCTCACTCAGCAAAGGCTGGGGCATAACCCTCGGTGACACAAAAGATCAGGGAAGGGCGCGAGCATTGGGCTGTCTTGTTCCCCCTACAGTCTCGGAAACGTATCGTTGTAACCGGTCCGCCTCATCGTTCGTTACGATTCTGTATGACAGTGTCCACGAACTCCAACACCGCTGAGCATGTTTTTTCCCATTCTTTACTATTCTTGAAGGACAGCGAGTGGCCGCCGTGCGGCCATTCCCTGAGATCGACTGACTCACCAAGTCGGCCAAGTGCATCGTCTCCGCCCAACTGCCCGGCTTGCGGCAGTATGCTCACGCTATAGATGCCTTCCCCGAGGTAACCGGCCTGCACGCCGAAATAGCCTTTCCAACTCTTTGAACCATTGGGCCCCGGGTCCATAAATCGGAAACTGATCCCTGTTTTGCCTATCTGTTCCCGTGGGTCCTGCTGTGGTAGACGCTCTCGAATGTCGTTGCACAAACGATCAAAGAACTGTTCGTAGCTGTGCTCTTTCAAGTAGTGTCGCAAGGCTTGGCGTTGCTCAGCCGCAGTGACGGCACGAGGGCGCATCTGGTTTCCGCCATCTGGGGTCACCTCTATTTGCCGAGCCAATAAGGTCTCGCCATCCCGACAGTATCCATGAAAGGTGATGACCGAGAGTTCAACTGCTCCTGCTGACACGAATTGCGCCATTCGTTCGGTGGCTTCATCAATGCCAAAACCGACCAAGGCCATCCGCGGCGGTAACAAGCGGGACAGATCATCATCTCCGAACATGTCGGCGTACCACTGTTCGAAGTTCTCAATTCGCGGAATACCAGCTTCCCCCGAGCGATTCGAGATGTGTTTGGCAACTTGTGCCGGGGTCATGGAATTCAGTGCCGAAGCATAATCCAGGATCTGCGTCACGGCATCCCGTGCGAGGTTGCCACGCTTTAGTTCGTAGACTACCAGACGTCCGTCGCCGTCAACCGCAAGCAAATCCAACCATCCTCCAGCGGTTGGTGTCTGTCGCCCAACCAACTGTAGCCCAGGCTCAAGCATTTCTGGATTGGAAACCAGAACGTTCTCAAACTCCCATTCGGTAGGCATCTGTGAGAGCTTTGGAACGAATTCGATTCTGTTTGATCCGTCTACAGCCCACAACTTGAGTTCCTGAATCATCGCTTGGTAACCCGCTGATAAAGTACTCGTTTCGGTGTCGTGTTTCCAATAATATCAATTATGCCCGTACTGAATCTCTTTTCCATTGGTTTAAGGATCAAGTGCCACAATATACTTCACCCGTCTGAAAAGATCAGTTGCACCTCCATCAAACTGTACAACCATAGTGTCAACACACAATTTTTAGAGCCACTAATTCAGTGACCACATAGCCTCGGAGGGGGTTTTGAAATTCATTGCTTAATCTAAGTCGTCAACGTTGCCAGGTTGAAAATCTGCCTGATCATGGGTCTATCGGGAGTGGAACCGAACCTCCAAAAAGGTACTATGGTATACAAATTTATAAAATTAGGTATCTTTTATGCAAAACTTCCATCGAACACATGTCAAACGCTTGATAGAATTTATATCAGGTACCTCCGACATGCGGCTTATCGCCATTATTGGTCCTCGTCAGGCTGGCAAAACGACCATTGCACTTCAGGCTCGCCAGAAGTTGGTTGAAGCAGGGTTTACAAGTCAGTACATTGCCATCGACAATCCACATCTAAATCAGCCGGACTGGCCTGGAGATACAGGCATCTCTGATACCACGCTGATCGAGAAATTTGCGAATTCAAAGACTCTTGTGAACATATGGGAGAGTGCCCGTGAGGCTTCGCTAAAGTCTCTCCGGGGGCATGTTTTGTTTCTGGATGAAGTTCAACTCATTCCACAGTGGTCAAATTATGTGAAGGGGCTGTGGGACAGAGATCGTATGGACGGCTATCCCCTCCGCGTGGTAATTCTGGGATCAGCAGTCTGGCAGATGCTTGTTGGCCGTAACGATAGTCTCACGGGTCGTTTCCGTGAGTTACCCGTCAGTCACTGGTCATTTAAAGAAATGACCAAGGTATTCGGTCTGACGGCTGAGCAATTTATGTTTTATGGCGGTTATCCTGCCTCCCTGCCCGACGAATCGGGAAAATCGCTGTTTGATTATTGGCGTGACTATATTGCAAAAACAATTGTGGACTCAGTGATTGGTCGGGACATATTGGGGCTTAAACAGATCAAGAAACCTGCCCTGATACGCCAATTAATTGACATCGCCCCCCACTACTCTGGCCGAATCATGGCATACAATAAGTTCTTGGGGCTACTTCAAGATAAGGGCAATGCAACGACGGTTAAACATTACCTGAACCTGCTTTCTAATGCAGGCCTGATTACTACGTTGTCGAGATACACTCCAATGCCACACCTGGGCATCGCCTCACGCCCCAAGTTTAATGTTCTGAACACGGCACTGATGACGGCACTGTCCGGTTATTCGTTTGAGGAGATACAAATTGACCGGTCTTTTTGGGGCCGTGTTGTAGAGAGTGCCGTGGGGGCCCATCTATGTAACACGCGGAATACGGCTACCTACATTCATTATTGGCGTGACAAGAATGGCGATTATGAGGTTGATTTTGTCATCTCACGCGGCCCCCAGCTTGTCGGCGTGGAGGTTAAGAGCAGCAAACAACGGACACACCGTGGATTAGAGGCATTCAAGGATCGTTTTCCGCATGCCAAAACAATGATCGTGGGCCCAGGTGGCCTTCCGTTCCATGAGTTTTTGTCGTTGAATACCGACGAGTGGATTGAATATCTGTGAATCCAATCATGCAGCGTATATCTCGTACGGTCACACTCCTTGAACCCCAAAATGATCCGCGTTTTGGGAAAGCTGGACTGTCATTGCGAGATTTTGATTCTGATCATGGGTATGTTCTTCTGGGGGAGCCGGGAATGGGCAAGAGCACAGAGTTTGAATCTGCAATTGATGGATTTGATGGTAGACATTGTATTTCGGCCCGAAGATTTATCCGGGCCAATTTTGACCGTCACCCAGAATGGCGAACCAAAACAATTTTCATTGACGGGCTTGATGAAATGCGTGTTGGTGGGGGAGATCCAAGAGCAGTATTGGATAAAATCATTTATGGTATGGAAACATTGGGGATACCTAAATTCCGGTTGTCCTGCCGCTCTGCCAACTGGTTGGGTGCTGGTGACCGGAATGAGCTCAATTCGCTTTTAGGCCCAGACAAAATTCCCGTACTCCAATTGGACCCGCTGAATTATGAGGACATTCGGGAGATCGTTTCTCAACGGGAGCAGGATGCAAATACGTTCATTCAACAAGCCCATGAGTACGGCATGGATGCCTTACTCGGGAATCCGCAACTGCTTGACTTCTTGATCACATCCGTCAAGGCAAAGGGCTGGCCTGACAGCCAGTTGAAAATGCTTGAAAATGCATGTCGGGAGCTCGTCCGAGAAAAAAACATTGAGCATCTTGATGCCCAATCATCCAGTTCACTGCAACCCCGGGAAGCAATCTTAACTGCAGCCGGAAAGCTTTGTGCGTGCATGCTGATCGCAAACAGGACTGGTTGGGCGGGCAATGATACGGATGACTCCGAGATTCTATCTATCCGTGATTTGGAAGGCGACCAAGGTTTCCCCATCCAGGCAGCATTTGATTCAGGGATCTTTGAAGGTTCGCCCAGTTTCAAAGTTCCGATCCATCGACTTATCGCCGAATTCCTTGGTGCACGCTATCTGCACAAAAAAATCCAGAGAGGCCTAAGCGTCCGGCGTGCTCTCGCCCTTCTCATGGAGCACAATGGAATTCTTTTGCCCGATCTAAGAGGACTGGCTGCCTGGCTTGCTGCGCTGAATAATGAGGCGAGAGCAATTCTGATACAGGTCGCTCCAATGACGGTGGCCTTCCACGGAGATACCAGCAGTTTCAATCCCATTGAGCGAAGTAAACTACTTGCGAAACTGGAACAACAAATCCATTTGAACTCCGACTGGCCTTCCGCTGCTGCCCTTCGTGCTTTAACCGGCAATGAAGGCATACCAATTATCCAGGATTTAACGAATTCACATGAACGTTCAAAAAACAGGCAAACGCTGGTTTATTTGCTCCTTCGGGGATGCTCACAAATGTATCTCGATACGAGCATGTCAGACTGGGAGACCGATCACGAAAGCCTGCTGAATATTGTTCATGATCATAGTTGGCAATCAAGTGTTCGTTGTGAGGCACTCGGAGCTTTGAGCCGGGTATCTCATCAGATTCCGCAGTGTAGCACTCTATTGAGAGATCTCCTTGAGGATGTGCAGGAAAAACGTATATCGGACGAAGAACACGATCTGCGGGGCACATTACTTCATCTTATGTACCCTGACAGACTACGCCCTGCGGAGATATGGGATTACCTCGTGGCGGGGCCGGTGACTGCTTATTTGGGTGGTTATCGAAACTTCTTTGCAAGCCTCGTTGATAGGTCAAATGAGAGCGATGTCAAAGAATTACTCAACTCTCTTTGCGATCGTGCCTCCGAAGCCATTCCAAAATTAGAGGATCAAAAACTTGCAGATGTTGTGCTCCGGCTTCTTGCAAGGGGGTTGGAATTATTTGGATGTAAATTGAGTATCCCTGAGTTGTATCAATGGTTTACGCTAGTTGAATTCTACCATAATTCGTTACAACTGTCCTCGGTTCACACTTTAAACTCAAGTTTTAGCCAGCACGATGAAGCGGACAGTGCAATCCGTAATTGGCTGAATCAGCATAAGCGTATCCAGTACAGTCTTATTGAACTTGGTCTATCCATTGAAGAAGCGAGCATTGGGAGCAAAGTTCTTATTGAAACTATAGGATGCAAATTTGTGGGCAGGAATGCGCCAGAAGGATTTCGATTGTGGTGTCTTGAGCGTGCGGTACAGCTCTGGGACTCAAATCAAAATGTGGCAAGAGAACTCGCATCATGGTCCGTCTCTAATCTGATACAAGTGGGCGGGGAGCCTCCCCTCTCGGATAAGGAGGTCAGTTCCGTAGTGTCTGGTACGTCTGGATTGGTCAAGTGGAATGATCAACGTCTGAAGGAAAGGGCGAAGTCTGAACTTGAGTTCAGTGAGATCAGGAAGAAGCAGAAGGAAATCCAAAGTGTCCATCAAAAAGAAAAGCAGGGAAAACTTAAAACTCTTCGCCTACAACAAACTGCATTGGCAAAGGGGCAGTGCATGCCTGTAATTCTTGATGAACTTGCTCATGTATACTTTGATAATCCCGGCATAAGTGATCATAATCCGAAGACTTGTCTGCGGTCATACTTTGAAGGAGATGAGGAACTCTTAGAGGCAACGCTGGATGGGTTTCGCAGCCTGCTGGACCGGGATGATCTCCCGGATCTTGGTCAAATTGCCCAGTTCTATGAAGATGGTCATCGATCCTATTTTGCACTCCCTTTTCTTGCAGGAATGGAAGAGGCATATAAGGTTAATAAGGATCTGAGCCATCTCTCCGAAACGGGGATTCGGCGTGCATTGGGATTTTATCTGACTACAGACTCTCCTCGTCAGCACTACTATCATTTAATCAATTATATGGGCGGTGACAGCACATCTCCCGCATGGTATAAGCAGGCATTAAAGCACTATCCAGAGGCTGTGGCTGATTCGTTGGTTTCTGTGCACAACGCAACGGTTCGCTCCAAAAACCCGCCGAGTGTCCACATGCATGAGATGGTCTATGACCGGGCCTACGCTGATGTGGCAAAACTTGCGGTGTCCCGAATGTTTACCGTATTCCCGTCCAGATGCAATGCACGTAAGCTGGAATCTCTGAGTTTGGTCATTTGGAGTGCGATTCGGAACAACGGAATGTCTAAAAAAGAATTGCGGAGTATTATTTCAAAACGACTCAATCGTAAGCGGATGGATATAGGCCAACAAGCCCAATGGCTAGGTGCAGGACTATTCGTCGACAGAGACATCTATATTCCAATGCTGATCGACTTTCTCTCTACAGGAGAGGAAGTTCGTATGCACCATGTTATTCATTTTCTCGTTCCTACGAACTATAAACTGCTTACTCCGCAAAACATCAGTGAATGGAATTCTGATGAGATTCGCCAGCTTATCCAAACATTCGGGAGACGAATGTACCCGCCTATTTCTCAAGAACGTGCAGGTATTGTTAGGGGTGAGCAGAGAATCAGAATGGAATTTCAGTTTCTCCTTACACACTGGCTCGGAGAACTAAAAAAACGTACATGTGATGATGCAAGGAAGAATCTGGATATGCTGGTATCCGATCCTAGTCTATCGGTATGGAAGCAAGAGATTGTACTCGCTCAGGAAGAACAAGCAAAACATCGCCGTACGGCAAAACATTCGGATCTAAGCTTAGAGAAAATTCAGAAAACACTGAATTGTGGCTTCCCAGCAAATGCTGCAGACGTTGTAGGCCTGACGCTTGATGCCCTTGAAAAGTTGGCAGGCGATATACGTAATGGTCCAGCCAGTGCATGGCGTCAGTACTGGGACTGGCACCAGAATCCTCGTATTCCCTCAAACCCAAAGCCCGAAAACGACTGCCGGGATCTATTACTTTCGGCCTTAGCAGCGATGCTTGAAAGATATCAAGTTGATGCACAGCCGGAGGGTCGCTACGCAGATGAACGAAGGGCGGATATCCGAATATCGTACGGCTCCGATCTAGCGATCCCAATTGAAATCAAGAGAAATTTAAGCATAGATTTGTGGCGCGGCATCTCTGAGCAACTTGTACCAAAATACACAGGAGATCCAAAGTCTCATGGCTATGGAATTTATCTGGTGTTCTGGTTTGGAGCAGACTACATGAAGATTGGGGCCCCAGATGGAGGGATTCCCGAAGAAGTAATAGAACTAAAGGATTCACTGGAAAAGCGAGTTGATCCAAAACTTCGCAAAAGAATCCATGTCGTGATCATTGATGTGGCTCCGTCTGGAAGATTTGCGGAGAATCAGCCATCAAAGAATTGCTAGTCTCAGACAAAACTGGGGGTATAGGCCCCGGCGACACTAAGCATTGACTAAAACAATCCAAAAGGGATAAACACGCTCAACGAAGGCCGGGGCATAAACACCCCAGCGGCGTTTATTCTAAGGTGTAGCCAATCGGTTCAATGCCTCGGTGAAGTCTGGTGCGTATTCAGATGAATGCACAGATGGGACATAAACCCCGGCGACACTCCTGGGTGCAGGAACAACCTGCGCTACGCAAACAGCCGCTCAACGAAGGCCGGGGCATAAACCCCGGCGACACGCGCATCCTCGGTCAGATTCCGGGCCCAGCCGTTTTCCGCTCAACGAAGGCCGGGGCATAAACCCCGGCGACACTAGGCCTGTACGGGCCTGTAGAGATGCTGTAGGCCTCGCTCAACGAAGGCCGGGGCATAAACCCCGGCGACACTGGTGAACCACACTGAGAGACCGTTAGACTATGACGCGCTCAACGAAGGCCGGGGCATAAACCCCGGCGACACCCCCGTGCCGCTGCGGCAACGTACACTCGCGCCAGGCGCGCTCAACGAAGGCCGGGGCATAAACCCCGGCGACACAATAAGGCACGAAAGCAGAAGGATGAGTAAGGTCATCGCTCAACGAAGGCCGGGGCATAAACCCCGGCGACACCAGCGGCCTGTAGCGGCCTGTAGGACTCTACCACACTCGCTCAACGAAGGCCGGGGCATAAACCCCGGCGACACAACAATGCCCACAGGGCACCATACACAATGAAAGACGCTCAACGAAGGCCGGGGCATAAACCCCGGCGACACCTTCCGGCAGTCTATGATTTCCCTGGTTATAAGGTCGCTCAACGAAGGCCGGGGCATAAACCCCGGCGACACTACACGGATCGGTTCAACACACAGCAGGGAGTTTGCATCGCTCAACGAAGGCCGGGGCATAAACCCCGGCGACACGAGGGGTTGCAGGCAGAGTCAGAGAGACTGGCAGTAGACGCTCAACGAAGGCCGGGGCATAAACCCCGGCGACACTTCCCTTTGGATGTCCACTCCATAACCTGCTTTGAGCGCTCAACGAAGGCCGGGGCATAAACCCCGGCGACACATTCCTTCTGCATAATCAACAACCGAATGATTTTAGCGCTCAACGAAGGCCGGGGCATAAACCCCGGCGACACCCAAGAATTTCGACCTGCCTAGCCACATTAGGAGGAACGCTCAACGAAGGCCGGGGCATAAACCCCGGCGACACCCATTTCGGTGATTCCGAGAAGCAGCGCATTGTTGGCGCTCAACGAAGGCCGGGGCATAAACCCCGGCGACACCGGGATTGTGCGAAAATCCAGGTTGCGAAAGCGCCCGCTCAACGAAGGCCGGGGCATAAACCCCGGCGACACGCCCACGCTTCCGGATCGTCAACATGAGCAACCTCAATCGCTCAACGAAGGCCGGGGCATAAACCCCGGCGACACACCAACCGCCCAGAGGGGCACCAAACACATGACACGCCGCTCAACGAAGGCCGGGGCATAAACCCCGGCGACACTCCGTAGTCGTCTTCAAATGCATCGCAGTACTGCGTCGCTCAACGAAGGCCGGGGCATAAACCCCGGCGACACGTCATCTGCAGACGATTACAAGCAGCAGGTGAACACGCTCAACGAAGGCCGGGGCATAAACCCCGGCGACACCGGAAGTACTGCACAAACCGCACGGTGGATGTCAGGACGCTCAACGAAGGCCGGGGCATAAACCCCGGCGACACCCGCTTGTGCGCCCAATGTGGTCGACTGCATGTCGCCCGCTCAACGAAGGCCGGGGCATAAACCCCGGCGACACACCCAGAGCTCACGCCCAAGTTCTACGGTCCTAGTCACGCGCTCAACGAAGGCCGGGGCATAAACCCCGGCGACACTCGCTCATCGGCAAGAAATTGATGTTTACCGCAAACACGCTCAACGAAGGCCGGGGCATAAACCCCGGCGACACGGCTTGGTAGGGCTTGGTAGGGCGCTGTAGGGCGCTCGCTCAACGAAGGCCGGGGCATAAACCCCGGCGACACCTATTCAAGCCCTGGGAGTCATTAATTCGGATCCGGCGCTCAACGAAGGCCGGGGCATAAACCCCGGCGACACTTCCGTCTAAGATCATGGGGGATAAATTCTCAGTGTACGCTCAACGAAGGCCGGGGCATAAACCCCGGCGACACATCCTGGGCATGATGAGAAACTGCCCGCTTAGACACCGCTCAACGAAGGCCGGGGCATAAACCCCGGCGACACTGGACAAACTCCAGCGTTTCCGCCGTTTCTTTGCCTCGCTCAACGAAGGCCGGGGCATAAACCCCGGCGACACCCGGATTAGTCTCCTTCACCAGCGCCATTGATGCTCGCTCAACGAAGGCCGGGGCATAAACCCCGGCGACACAGCCTGAGTTCCTTCGGGCAATCTGCAATTATGGGTACGCTCAACGAAGGCCGGGGCATAAACCCCGGCGACACCCCTAAATGTACGATAAAGACCATTTTAAGGAGATAATGCATGTAGTTTGAGAAATTATGCGGCTTATGATTGCCGTTATTCTGTCAGCAGGCATACTAAAAGGAGAAATATACCATACATGGCCACAGTTTAACAATCAATTGCAGGGATCACCGGAGGTTCGCAAAATTTATATTACCCAGGGATCTCCTAATCCGTGAGATTGAGTGACACCGAATCTCGTCTTCGAGTCATCAATATCACCGGGAAACCGATATATGATCACGGAGTCTTTTCGCTTATCAATTACATCCTCAATCTCAACGGTCATTCTGGCGAAGCGAGTGGGGGACAGTCTGCATTCAAAGACTGAAAATTGTGTTCGCTGGCCATATTTTTCGCAAATCTCCGCAATGCGTCGCAATCTTGAAGCCCCAGAGTTTTCTGTATCGGCAATGTCATATGTTACGAGAATGTCCATCGCTTCTATGGCAAGACAAATGGAGGATATGACGGTAGATCTTTCCGCAGATAACGTGCCAGTAAAGTAGCCTGTACAGATGGTAATGCCCAACGACCTACATGTCTATTCAATAGTTGATGGCGAATTTCGGATCCCTTATGCTCCTCCCATATTTTTATCAGTTTTGTTCGTCCATTATCATTGAGGTACACTCCTCCGCCCGGTGTTTCAACAAAATGGGATTGAATGATTTGTCTTCGCCGAATCAATGACACGACAAATCGATCAGTAAGTGCACGAAACTCCTCGGCAAGATCAAGCGCAAGCGATGGCCGTCCAGATCTTGGACGATGGAAAAACCCCATTTGATAATCAAGACCGACAGATTCAGCGGCCCCAATACATTCAGTCACAAGCATTCCATAGCAAAATCCAAGTAACGCGTTAACAGGGTCACGCGGCGGTCTGCGAGATCTCGCTGGAAATTTAAAGTCATATGGGGTGACTATCTGATTAAGAACACGGAAATAAATTCTTGCTGCGTCGCCCTCAATGCCGCGAACATGGTCACTAGTTGATGCTTGCGCCAAGCGTTCAACTCGTTTGTGTATCAACTTACCCTGTCTAGCAAGTTTCTCAGAATCTTGCGGATTGCTTGCATCCCGTGACCATCTTTCCACTACCTTCCGGCTGTTTTGAATTTTAGCTGCAACAATATTTTTCGAAAGTTCAAGCGACAGTGACTCATTCGCTACTACTTGAAATAATGCCGTTCGTAAGTGAATATTGCCACTGGTTCCAGCATGGACTACGAATCGGATTTTTCCGCTCATCTGCATAGAAGATACGCGAACGCCATGGCGAACGCACGCATCAATAGCCTGTGTGGTAATCTGTGCACCGCCCAGTAATACTAACGCATCAATTGCTTCCAGTGGAATACGCTGTCTTCCTTCAGGCGAAGACACCATGAGAGCGCCTCTACGGTGCTTAATGCGTGCACGGTGATTGCGAACATATGCTGTACTCAAGTATCGCATCCAAAAACGAGTTCCGTCAGGTACTTATTTACTCTGTTTGGCGAACTCGTCAGTTCGGGTAGGCAGTATTGGAGAAATTGGCACTGGCTACATCTTTTGTCATTCGGTGCTTCTGGGAGTTCTGCGGTCAGAATTTGCTCTCGAATTTGTTGAACAATTTCTTTAACTTCTTCCCTGAGGGTAGATGTAAAGTCAATCTGGACGCGACGCCTGGGGCCACCATACCATATAAAACCATAAGAAATGTTAGTGTTGAGCATTTCTTCAAGACATAATGCTTGTGCACACAACTGAAGATCTGCAGTTACTCCATGACGTACACCTGACTTATATTCAACGGGATGAATGTTTTCACCCACTATCTCGACCGCATCGGCACGTCCAGACAGCCCCAATGCTTCGGACCAAAGGGGTATAGCCCGAAGAACCTGTCGTCCTCTTTCTTGGCGATGTTGTCCGCTATCTACTCTGCGATGTGCTCGTTTTCCGTGAGTGGTATGTGGGTTATCACTCCATATGCTGTCGCAATGAATTAAAGCACATTGCCTCGGACAATAGGCAAAATGCTCAATGGCTGATATCAGAATAACAGGATCAGAATTCACAGTCTTTCGCTGCCAAATGCCCTTGTAGGATCATTATCCACTTTTCTTTCGAACTGAACACTCCGCCAGCCCTCATGAATTCCCAACAGATCCCATGATGGCTTGTCTTTGGGATCCCAGATGTCCATGAGTGCGTCTATGGCGTTATAGTCAAGGGGCTGGCTCCATGCTGGCCAATAAAACTGAAGGTCTTTTTGGTTTGATGTATTTTTCCGCCATCCCCGCTGTCGTTTTCCAGTTTTTGTTTTTCGCCGATCTAATTGTTGATCAATCCCGTTTCCGCGAACCGGGAACATGGAAAGACCAAAAAATGCAAGTATTTCAATAATGGGGTCAGTCATAGGATTGGTGTCATCAGACAATGACCCAAGTCGAGTTTGATCAAAGCCTAAGCCATTTTTCTTAATTCGAGTAGCATAGCCCCTCAGTGACTCTTGTACTCGAGTTTCTGAAAGGTCTAATTTTTTCTGAAGAGAGAATAATCTATCGTGTAATGTTAGCCCTTTTGGCGCGGATGGATCAAAGGGAGCATGTTCAACATTGCCCTCTTTGTTGATACAGAGATCGGACATTGTTGACGATAATGTCCACGAGTGAGGATGTGGACGGGCCATTTTCGCTCTCTGCCTGAACACTTCTGCCGGAACATTTCGCTTCATCTGCTCAGTATCCCTCCAATGCTTAGCTATCGGTAGGTCATTGAGTACATCTCTGGATGGCCACGACTCGACAAGAGTATTAACTGGATGGGTTATATCTGTTGTTAATACAGCTGTTGGTTCCGAATCTGCTGTCCAGTGCAGGCGAATTCTAGCATCCAGAAAGGTAGTTCCAACTGCTGCAAGCCAGGCATTAATCCATTTAGCAGGCAATCCTGGGCAGATAATTTCCTGAAGCATTATTAATCTGTGTTTGAAGGTATATTTATTCCGGCAGAGACTGCATGGTCTGAAAGCCTCAATATGGCTTCAAGTAAAGCCAATCCCCATGGCCCGAAATGTTCATTGAGTTTCTGGAAGCGGGAAGGCTGTTCCCAGTCCACGATTCTGAGGTCAGCCGGAGCACTCACAATCTCACCTGTAATGGATTGATCAATCGTGAGTGATGTGTTATCTACAACCGGTTTGATAATCGGCCGACCTTTTCCATGGTGGCTAATTATCAGATGCATTAGAAGTTTTCTTTTCATTGGATCTCCCCACTGTGGGTTCTTGTCGAGCCAGGCACGGACCAAGTGCGCCGATAAGGCTTCGTGGCGGCCGTGTCTTGGCCATCCAGAAGCAATGCGCCTTGATTCGCGCTTATGGTAGGGGGTATCCGACTTGGCCAAGCAAGTATCTGGATTGTGCCAGTCAGGGTCAAGCCATCGCTGAAACCGCTCATCGGCTTTGCCAATATCGTGCAGTTTGCCGGCAAATCTCACAACCTCAGTCAATTCCCCCGATATTCCAATACGATCACAGATTGATTGAGTCAAACGAGACACGGCTTCACCATGCGGTTCCAGTTTAACTGCAGAGTATGCAAGAGACCGCTCATCGTAATCATCATTTGGCTTTTCAGGCGGTGACTTCATCACTTTTAGACGAGACACCTCTTTGTAGGGAGTTAGAACTCCCGTTTTTACATCCAATGAATTGACAAATTCACCCCATTCTTCAGGGGCCCAGCCATGCGGGACTGACTCGGTGATCTTACGTAAAATTTTGGCCATTGCATCGATCTGTTCCTGGGGGGCAATCTCAATGGCATCATGAGGGGATTTTCCCAGCACAGTATTCAGTAGATCCTGTAGTAACGTATCCACTGTAATCCCTATACGCCCAAATGCTTCCGCATTAAGGGGCAGTCCGTGGCCATTTAGAGATACATCCAGAACCGGATCGGTTGCTTCGTGATTCCAACCGAATTCATCCATGAGCCCACAATCTGAACGCAACACTATTTGATCTCTTGGCCGGAGCAATCCTAGCTCAATCTCTTCTACGGTTATCCCGTCAGAGCCTAAACGAGATACCTTTTCGCTGCCCCAGCTCTTTTTCCAGGCATTGCGAAACTCGCCAATGGGGACATCAATTGATTCACGGTCACTAGCGCGTGGCCATAAACGGTTCCTGTCTTTTGGTACATGGGCTCGCCAAATTACAGATACGAATTTTTGTGTGCCGCTGATACCGCTAAAATATGGTTCAACAGGGGCTTCTCCTTCTACCGGATAAGAAGTCTTTATCCATTCCCACAGAATCCCAGGCAAGAGTTCAGGTGCGCTGCTGTTAAGACCATCACATGGTGAACCCAAGATAGTCTGCACATGCGCAGGGGATAAATTAATCAATTTTGAAGCATTATTTTTGCGGTGGAGATCCAGTCTGCCAAGCAGGATCTGAGGTTCCTTCCCGTAGACCGGCCAGACATCATTTTTGCGGCTATCTGTCGGTGTATGTACATATACGGCGTGAGCCTCTTCAAATCTTCCAAAGCGATTTAGCCGGCCAAGCCGTTGCGTAAGTGCGCGAACTCCGCATTGTTCTGTAACCAGATATTTCGCATCAATATCTGCCCCAACCTCCAGTGTCTGCGTAGCGACGACAATAAGGTGCTGAGTACGTTTACAGTTTTTATCATCTGATGAATGCATTCCCTCAAGAATGCGTTGTCGCATTTGCCCTGCTTCCCGTTCTCGGATTCGCCCTGTTAGAAGCAACACCTCGGCATCTTTCATCAACTTCGTAACATGCCCAAACGTCATCCTCGCAATCCTGGGAGTGTTACAAAAAACGATGCAGGTTGCCGGGGGAGCATGTTGCAGTAGTTTAAATGTAGCTTCCGCCACAGGATTTTTATTTTTCTGTACGTTTTTGACAACTCTTATTTCAAGCAGCTTTGTAGCATTCAAGCGTTTTTTTATTTCTGGATGTTTCTCGTCTTCCTCATTGAGCAGGAATCTATCCTCGCTGGCTGGATCACCGGTAGCAGTCAATTGAACCAGTGTAGCCCGTAGACGAGCTTCATTCAGAATGGGATGTATGTCTGGTGTGCAGGCAGCAATCGCTGAGTGTAATGTCCTTAAATGCGGGGTTAAGTGGGCCTCGTCCAGCAAGATTAAACTATCGGTTCCTGCCATTGCGGCATCAATTGATCGCATTCCTGAACTGGATCCATAGCCCCGAAATAATAACCGGGAACCATACATTGGAAGCGTTGCCAGAAGAATAGCCGGCTGAGAAGGACTGCTAGGTCGATGAGACGCAATCCCTCCGCGAAGCCGAATTACCTCAAGCGGCTCTGCACTGCTATATCCGGCGATATGTCGTAACCGATCTGCTACGATCTTGATAATTTGCCTCTCCTGTGGTTTAAGTTCAAAATTCTCGTGATCAGGATTACGAAGCATATGCCCTATTTTACATGCGTGGGCAAACGTTGAATCTACAAGCAATCTCCGGTTGACCACCCACCAGATGCGCGTTGGTGCAATTCGTTGGGCTGGTTCACATTCAGCTTGCGAGGCCAACCACCATATTGCAATATCTAAACAGGTAGTTTTGCCGAGACCGGTAGGTATACCAATTTCAGAGTACCACCTACCCGTGGACGCAATTTGGTTGGCTAAGCGGGATTGCCATGGGAAGGGGGGGCGCCCGTTAATCGCTTTATAGAATTCGTCGAAAGTTGGCATCGCCGTGTGCATAAACATATCTCTCAATTTCAGAGATTTATGTAACAACCTTAGTTCTTATTTTGGCGGGATGCAAAGCCCGAATCCACGTTGCCGACCGGATCCGATTAGAACCGGACCATGAACTGGCTGGGCGAACCGTATCCAGATATGAGAATAGGGCAAGGCAGGTTTGTTAGGTCGGTTTACTTCAACGGGTGCTAAGTCAACTGCACCTGAAATCAATGGTGTGCGAGAGGATTGGAAGTCAATCGGTTTGGGTAGTCCTGCGTGACGGCACCATCTGGCTATTTCGCCTAAGTCGATAGTTCTGCGGCGCTCATGGATGGCAGGGAATGCGGTTATCCATTCCTCGGATAACTTGAGCCACCTCCATGAATTTGCAGCAATTGGACGGTCATTGTGGGTGTGAGGCTCAGGATGAGGCGCAACGGATACATTGAGCATTGTTCCAGTAATTTGCCTTATAGCAAGTGCTGCGTTACGAGATCGTTCACACTCTATTGGGCAGCTTTTGGGAGGCATCCATAATGCTATGCCATGAATTCGTCCTTTTGATGTTGGATAACCCACATCCGGAAGAGCCAGATATCGTGCAATCTCATAACCTTTGTCACGAAATCCGTGGCCATGCAGAACCTGGGGTGGTTCATCATAGAGCCTCTGGTACTGGCTAAGAACAGATTGTTTGAAAAGATGCGTAACCGCGGAAATTCTACGACCAGAAATAGCCGCGCCAAGGCGCATCCAGGCGACTATCTTTCCTTGGTCAGGAGTTTTAGACGATATCGGTGAACGATATCGGAATCCACCCCCAAGCGCAGGAAATTGTGATCGACTTACTGAAGCACCTTCCTTGCACCAGATATCGTACATCCGGTCCAGGATTTTCAAATCACCAGGTTTTGTAACATTGATTACGGTATCTCCCGCTCTGTCTGGAACAAAAACATTGGTTTTATCATCAATCGCCGGTTCTTCGAGTGAGAGTCGTAGTCTGACCGGTGAATCAGAGGCACCAAGGTACCCTACTCTTGAGGCACGCCGTCGCAGTGCATTGAGAATTGATGCATCCGGCTGCTTCACGTCCCATAGGTAAATAATACAGGGATTGCGCGGAGAAACCCGTACACCTGGACGAACAAGTGCACTGCCACGATTAATGTATTCCTGTTGGCGCTTTATTTCTTTCGACACTCCAGTGTGGCGGTAGCGCACGACATACCTTGGCGTTATAATTTGGTGAGACGGTCTTGAGTCTGCATAGATAACCGGTGGTGGTAACTGTTCAAGCCAATGTAACTCTGAACCATCCGTTGCCCAACAGTTTTTTCGTGATCCGTCTGCAGCAACCAGAGCAGAGAAGAGACGTAACGGGGATGGAGGCCATTCGCCCTGTGATAGTCTGCCTGTATTAGCCGTGCCGTTCGGATCACCGCGAAAGGTTGAGTGCAATAACTCCACGGATATTGCCAGCATTAGTCGGTGATCTGTGGCCAAGTTGCGAGAATTGCATTTTCGAGATTTTTTTTCGGCTTAAGTATCTTCGGCTTCTGATCCCAGCCGTCAAGAGTCACATCAACTGATTTAGCGTAATCTTTCGCAGACTCAAGTAAATCAAGCGTGTGTTCAATACTTCCTAAACTAATCTCAGAATCAATATCGCTTCCTAACCAAGTTGCTCTCGTACTCTGGGGGCGTAGATCCGCTCCCGAGCGCAACGAGAATCCATGACCAAAGGCAAGTTGGTGTGCATGCAGGCCGAGAGTAACCAGCAGTGCGCGACAGGCAGCATTCTTATCAGATGAAAACTGATCATCAATACGAACTCTACGCAACTGTGCGAATGATATGGTGGCCCGCTGAGAAATTCGTGTGAACGAAATAGCGGCTAAACTTGCATCATTACCCGTGAATGGTACCTGACCATGCCCCATTTCAGACAATTTATCCGGCTTGCCCCCCTCAATTTCCTTGGTCTTTCCAATTTCCCACCGTGTTCGGTCATCAGGATTGGAGGTGATAACATCATCAGTGTTCAAGTTTAAGGGATCACTTTTGAGACCGAACATTCGTGTTTCGGTTGTGGCCGGTTGCCAGCCGATGATCTCCGAAACCCATGCACGTGGATGTTTGCTATTGGATTTTTTCTTCCCTAGGTGTGACTGCCAAAATCCGTACAAGAGTGCTTGCGGAAACCATGCGATCAGAGGTGCACAATTCTGAGCCGTAGCTTCAAAGATGGATATGCCCAGATCTGTTTTGATGAAATCTATTCCGTCCAGCACAGAATCTCGGAGATAGGCATCTGCATTACGGTGTGGGAACTGAAAACTTGAGATGTTTCTCGGTAAGTGGGATGGCAGGTGTGCAATATCAGAAAAGTCAAGAACAAATTCCGGCAACCCTGTTGATTCTCGGTAAAGACGAAGTACTTCCTCTAAACGGTTCGCTTGAGATGGAACATTATCAATAACAATAACATCTGTCGCTTCTTTATCTTTGGAAGATGCCCAGCGACGATCATGCTGGTATTCCCCGCCCCCGTAAACTGCTGGCTTGACAGGCACCCCCCGCCCCCCCAAAGGCATCAGTTCAGAGTCGATCTGGATACCGCTATCAAACGCGTCGTCTCTGCAACCCTGAAGTATTTTTTCAAACCTGATCGTATCGGCCATGTTCTTGAAAGATTTATGTTTAGTTCTGAAACCGAACGCTTTTGCGCTCTTACCAGTGAATTGTTCCCGAACACACACAATTATGACTTATTTTGAATATGTCTGTCCAGATTGACGCTTAACAGTCGTTTGAAGATGTATCTGACTGATCTTCTAATGATGTTTCTGGCAACATGTCTGCGTATATCTGAGGCAGGAACAGGGACGGTGTATGATCAAACTACGTCTTGGCGGAGATCCAAACGGTGCTTTTTGAAGAGCAGTTAACAGGAGAATATGCATTTAAGGACACGAACCGATCACCTATCACGGTCATTGCTGTCATGGGACAGAATGTCCTCCGGGATGAGAGATTTATACCTGACTGTCAAATGCTTTTTTATCCAAGTCAATTTCCCCCTGATTGGCAAGCTGCCCGCAGGCGGCAGCAATGTCGGCTCCCCGGCTTCGCCGGACAGTCACTGTGACCCCGCGTGCGGATAAGTGCGCCATAAACGCATTCAGTCGAACCTCGCTCGTACGCTCAAAACTGATCCCAGGCACACGGTTGTACATGATCAGGTTTACCTTTGCCCGGACCCGGTGACAGAGCCGGGCCAAAGCATGCGCATCTTTGTCCGAATCATTGAATCCCCGAAATAGACAGTATTCAAAGGTGAGCCGCCGCCCGGTGGCCGTGGTATGGTGCTTCATGGCAGATTCCAGCGCAGCAAGGTCGGTGGCTTCGCTGCGGTTGATCGGCATGATGCCGGATCGTTTGGACTCGAATGGGGCATGCAGCGAAACCGCCAGCCCGATTTTGGGCGCATCCCTGGCCAGATCACGAATCCGGCGTGCAAGGCCAACCGTAGAAACCGTAATTCGCCGGGGAGAAAGCCCAATTGCGTCCGGGTGCGTAAGAATCTCCAGACTGGAAAGAACCGCCTCATAATTCAACAGCGGCTCCCCCATACCCATGAACACCACATTTGAGATGTCCCGTCCAAAACGCTCACGGGCGACCTCACGCATGCAACTCACCTGATCCACGATCTGACCGCAAGTCAGGTTTTCCTGAAATCCCATCTTGCCCGTGGCACAAAAGGTGCAGCCCATTGCGCAACCCACCTGACTTGATACGCATACAGTGAGCCGCTGCACTTTCCCTTGAGAATCCAATTTTGGGATTAAGACTGTTTCAATGTTCCGCCCGGAAGGTAACTGCATCAGGGCTTTGACGGTCTGATCCTTTGCCGTGAGGCGTGTCTGGATCTGTAATCGCTCCATACATGCCCTTTCTGTGAGGATCTCCCGCAGTGATGCCGGGAGATTGGTCATGGATGCAAATGAATGCACCGGTTTTTCAGCATACATCCAGCGCAGGATCTGATGCGCACGCCATTCCGGCTCTCCGAGTTCAACGATCCACGCTTCAAGTTCGGAGCGGGAGAGGGCCCGCAGGTCCACAGAAGATCGCATATTAGTCTCTTTTAAATCCAAAATATTTGACAATCACAAGATTGAACGTTACCTTAACTGTGAACCTTAAATCTCTGCGATCATGAAACGAACATCAATTTTACTGCTTTTCAGCACCTTGCTGGCCATGCCGGCGGTTTTTGCACAGGCTCCTGCCAACCATTTAGAAGGTAGTTGGCGACTTGTATCCCAGCGTTCCGTGTATCCGGATACGGTCATCATTACGGTCAATATTCCGCCGTCCATGAAAATTCTGAATTCCACGCATTTTTCCTGGGGGTATCAGTCAGACAACGGCATAGATGTTCTGGCCGGAGGCGGCAGGTATACGTTGGAAGATGATACGCTGTATACGGAGTATCTGGAGTATCATACCAGTGAAGCACTGGTGGGAGTTGCCCTGCGTTTTTCTGCCCGTATTGTTGGGGATCTGTGGTACCATGTCGGCGAATTTCCAAGCGGGTTCCGCCTGGAGGAAGTTTGGCGTCGGATAGAGTAATTTACAGCAGCCAGTGGTCGGCGGTAACCGCGGCAACCAAAAGTGGAACATAAATAATACTGGCCAGGAGTACCCGGCGGGCCTGTGCTGCGGTCTGCTTTTGGCAAAAACCAATGGATGGCCAGATAAAGGCAATTCCCGCCGGGATAATGATGGTCAGGTAGATCCATCCGGTATAGTTCAGGAGGGTTAACAGGAGACTGGCCCCCAGTAACAGGATACTGTAGGCTAGAATCCGATGGGCGGTCGCTTTTGCTTCTGGATTTTTGGCGGGAAGCATTGCGTGACCTCCGCGTGCATAATCCTTGCGATACATCCAGGCAAGGGCAAAAAAATGGGGGATCTGCCAGATTGCAAACATTCCAAACAGTATCCAGCCGGCTGTGCCGACCGTTCCCGTGGCGGCAGTATAGCCTCCCAAAGCAGGCAGTGCACCCGGAATCGTTCCAATCAGGGTGTTGTAGGTGGTACGACGTTTCAGTGGCGTATAGGCAAACAGATACAGCACAATGGTCAATGCTGCCAGAAACAGGGTCATCAAATTTACCCACCAAAGCAAAGCAAGTCCGGTCATCACCAGTATAATTCCAAAAACGAGTGCAATTCCCGGATTGATTCGGCCAGAGGGCAGGGGCCGCTGCGCCGTGCGGCGCATCAGGGAATCGTTATGGCGCTCAACATAATGATTCAGTACGCCGCCGCCAGCACTTGCAAATGCGGTTCCAGCCAGAGTCAACATCAGTGAGGATGAATTCATGCCTTCTGATGTCCCCAAAATAAATCCAGCCAGAGAAGCAAGCACAACCTGGAAGGTGATTTCCGGCTTGACCAACTCCCAGTAGTCCTGGAATGCCGTAATCGGGCCGGTCCCTGGTCGAAGGAGACGGAGTTCTGCGGTTTCGTCAGAAAGAAAAGAATTACTATTCACCTTGCAACCTCAAGGTTCCAAGCATCACGCAAGCGCAACTGCCCATTAAAATTGTCCCGACTACCAGATGCGAAGACGAGAGTATAATCTGGATCAAACTCCGGGTTCCCTGTCCAGAATCAAAAAGAAGTACTGTCAGAGTAAGCATTCCCAGAACCATTTGTACCCCCAGGGTAATCAGCATCCACCAGGCTCCGCTATTCAGGATTGGTTTGTCATGAAAATGTTTACGGATATATCCGCAGGTCACAATAATCAAAGATAATGCAACAACGCTTCCCGAAGCATGAATGAGCACGAAAGTCATGTCCACGCCGGCGCCGGGATGACGCAGCAGGGCCCCCAGCAGGATCTGCACATATACGGCGGTCACCGTCACAATGGTCAGCGTACGCAGGTGTTTGATTTCCGGTGAGTGCTCAATGGTGTGTGCCAGCCATCTCCTTGAATTAATCAGTGTGAGCGCCGCTGCGGTGCAGAAGAAGAGTTGTGCGCCCATTGCATGGACGACTGCCAGATCCATGGATGTCCAGATTACACGGAGTCCTCCAAGGGTTCCCTGTGCAATGACAAGGCCAACCGCAGACACAGCTACAATCCGAACCCACCGCCGCGGGTCTGCAATCAGTGTCCACAGGGCCAGTCCAATGATCCAAAGCCCCACTAGTGCCCCCAGTAACCGATGCCCGTGCTCGGCCAGAACAGGGCCAACCTGCCACCACTGTGTATCTGGATCAGCAGGATTGCTGTATCCAGTGGTAAGCGGGTCATAAGACCCGAACGAGGTGGGCCAGTCAGGGACGGCAAGGCCAGCCTCAATACTCGTCACCACGCCGCCCCAACTGACGAGAATGAGACAAAGAACCAGTCCACCTGCTGCATAATGATACCGCAGGCGGGAAGGTAATGTATGAGAATGTAGGACCATGATCAGGAAAAATCCAACCTCAGGCAACCCAAATGCCTGTTAGTCTGTTCCATTGCGCAGAACTCTGTAAGGCTGATATGAGAACACTTATTGAATCAATTTCGGGAATCAGGGGAATCTATGGCGCAGGTCTGGATGCACTGGTGCTAGTACGCTACAGTCTGGCGTTTGGTACATTTTGTTTGAATCAGCCGAATCGGCTGCCGAAGCGCATAGTCGTTGGCCGGGATGCCCGCACTTCGGGCGAGGTATGTTCTCAAATTGTCATCGCAGTTCTTCGCAGTCTGGGAATAGAGGTGATTGATATTGGATTGGCCCCCACGCCAACTGTGGCAATGGCCGTCCTGTTTGAAGAGGCACGCGGGGGGATCATACTCAGTGCGTCCCATAACCCTGAAGAATGGAATGCACTGAAGTTACTCAACCAGAAGAGTGAGTTTTTGTCGCCAGAAGAGGGGCAGGCTGTGATGAAGATGGCCCGGCAGCCGGAAGCACCGGTACATTCCGAGGTCCAACCGGGGTTCCTGCATGCCAATGACTATATTCCAGAGCATATTGATGCAATCCTGGATCTGCCATATTGTCAGCCGGCTGCAATTCAGGCCATGGAGTACACCGTTTTGGTGGATGGAATAAATTCGGTCGGGGCATTAGCATTGCCCCCGCTCCTGACTCGTCTCGGGGTCAAGGATGTCTGTCTGATCAATGGTGAGGTTACAGGCCGGTTTGCGCATCCGGCAGAGCCGCTGCCGGAGCATTTGCGGGGAACGATGGCGCATGTTCAGGAAATGAATGCTGATCTGGGGCTGGTGGTTGATCCAGATGCAGACCGACTGGCTTTAATTGATGATCAGGGGAACTACGTAAGTGAAGAATTGACGCAGGTCATTGCAGCAGACTTCCTCTGGAAGCGGCGCAGCGGCCCCTATGCGACCAATCTGTCTTCGTCCCGTGCGATTGATGATGTCGCCGCACGCTATGGAATGTCCGTGTACCGGTCGGCGGTAGGAGAGATTCATGTTGTGAAGACGATGCAGCAGTACGGGGCCATCCTTGGAGGCGAAGGCAATGGGGGCGTGATTCTGCCTGATCTTCATTATGGGCGGGATGCCTTGGCAGGGGCCATGATGGTGCTGCAGCATCTGGCGGAGTTGAGGGTGCCACTCTCGGAGTATCGACGCTCCCTGCCCGAGTATGTGATTTCAAAAAACAAAATCACGGTGGATGATCCAGAGGCGGTGCTTCGGCGGTTTGCCGCGCGGCATGCGCATGAGGATTTGTCCACCGTAGATGGGGTGAAGATAAATTTCTCAAATGGCTGGGTCCATGTACGAAAGTCGAATACGGAGCCGATTGTGCGTATCTATGCGGAGGGATCCAGCGGGCATGAGGCCGGAGAACTTGCCCGGTGGTGTATGGACGATATCGGATCGGATAAAAAAAGTTAGGGGGCGAAGCCTGATGGCCCCGCCCCCTTGCAAGCTGTGTGCGAATTCAGGCTAGAAGCCCATTCCTCCGCCCATGCCGCCCATGCCGCCGCTGGGGTCAGGATGATCTCCACCCCCTGCAGCTGGTTTCTCTGGACGATCCGCCACGACCGTTTCCGTTGTCAGAAGCAGTCCGCTTACCGAGGATGCATTTTCCAAGGCAGCGCGCACAACTTTGGTGGGATCAATCACACCAGCGCTGACCAGTGCTTCGTACGTTTCCGTACGGGCATTGTAGCCAAAGTCGCCCTCACCTTCTTTGACTTTCTGTGCAACAATAGAGCCTTCAACCCCTGCATTTGCGGAGATCTGGCGAAGGGGTTCTTCAAGGGCGCGACGAACGATATTAATACCGATTTTCTGGTCTTCGTTGTCGGTTGCAGTTTCATCGAGTGCATTGATGGATCTGATCAGAGCCACGCCACCGCCGGGAACAATGCCTTCTTCGATGGCTGCACGCGTTGCATGCAGGGCATCTTCAACACGGGCTTTTTTCTCTTTCATCTCCGGCTCGGTTGCGGCACCGATCTTGAGAACCGCCACACCGCCGCTTAACTTGGCAAGCCGTTCCTGCAGTTTTTCACGATCATAGTCACTCGTGGTGGACTCAATCTGCTGCCGGATCTGGTTGGTGCGGGCTTTGATCTGATCGGTGCTCCCGGCTCCATCCACGATGACCGTCGTATCTTTGTCAATCACAATGCGTTTGGCTTTTCCGAGATAGTCCAGCGTCGCATTTTCAAGGCGATAGCCTTTTTCTTCGCTGATGACAGTGCCTCCGGTCAGGATTGCAATATCCTCCAGCATTGCTTTTCTGCGATCTCCAAAGCCGGGTGCCTTGACTGCGGCAACACGCAGGGTTCCACGCAGTTTGTTCACGACCATGGTTGCGAGGGCTTCCCCCTCAACATCTTCGGCGATCACAAGTAGCGGAGAACTGGTCTGCGCAATTTTCTCCAGGATCGGGAGCAGATCCTTCATTGCGGAGATTTTCTTGTCGAAGATGAGCAGTTGTGCATCTTCAAGGACGGTCTCCATGTCATCAGGGTTTGTGACGAAGTAAGGAGACAGGTATCCGCGATCAAACTGCATCCCTTCCACCACATCCAGTGTGGTTTCAGTGCCACGGGCCTCTTCCACGGTGATCACGCCATCCTTGCCAACGCGCTCAAAAGCATCTGCAATGAGGGTGCCGATCGCTTCGTCGTTGTTGGCACTGATCGCACCGACCTGGGCGATTTCATTGCGGCCTTCAATATCGCGACTCTGGGAGCGGAGGTGATCCACGACCTGACTGACGGCTTTGTCAATCCCCCGTTTGAGGTCCATTGGGTTGGCACCAGCGGTGACATTTTTGAGCCCGGCAGTCATAATGGCCTGAGCAAGCACGGTTGCGGTTGTGGTTCCGTCTCCGGCCACATCACTGGTTTTGGAAGCAACCTCTTTGACCATCTGGGCACCGACATTTTCGAGTTTGTCTTCAAGCTCTACTTCTTTGGCCACGGTAACACCGTCTTTGGTCACGGTCGGCGATCCGAATTTTTTCTCGATAATGACGTTGCGGCCTTTGGGACCAAGAGTGACTTTGACGGCACTCGCGAGTTGATCGACACCACGCTTGAGTGCACCTCGTGCGTCAGCGTCAAAAATGATTTGTTTTGCCATGAGTTTAAAAAGATTTTAAGATTGATTTAGAAGGATTGGTTACTGGATAATACCAAGGATATCGGTTTCCCGCATGATCATATATTCCTGATCATCAAGGGTAACCTCGGTCCCGGAATATTTTCCATATAAAACGACATCGCCGGCTTTGACGGTCATGTCAATTTTGGTGCCGTTTTCAACACGACCTGGCCCAACGGAAAGGACGACTCCCCGCTGCGGCTTTTCCTTGGCCGTATCTGGAATGTAGAGGCCGCTTGCAGTCTGCTCTTGAGCATCCTGCGCCTGTACGACTACACGATCACTAAGTGGTTGAATTTTCATGAGTGTTAAGGATTAAGTGGTTAATTAGGAAGTAAGCGTTTCTGGTTTTGTTAGCAATCTCTTTGTGCGAGTGCTAACAAGAATGCAGCAAACTCATTTTCGCAACGTTGTACAGGATGCTCCGATGAGATGCAACATGCATTCGGACGGGGAGACACCGCAAACTGTATGCCACACTGAACTATGTCAAAAATAGCAGCATATAAATGCCAAGCTGTCCAGATAGCCATTCAAGATAGGACAAATTGACGCATGACCATTCGTGTAAACGGGTCTGCCTGGATCGGATCGCTTGTGTTGATGGCGATTTTGCCGGTGCTGGCCAGCCTGACTCCCTGGCTGATTGAGCCGATGCAACTTGCATTGATGCAGATGTTTGATCCATTTTGTCACCAGATCAGTGAGCGGTCCCCCCATTTCCATGGCGTTCAGTTGGCGGTATGCGACCGGTGTTACGGGATCCTGATTGGCTTGGTTACGGGGCCTGTTGCTGCGCTGATCTGCAGATCATGGAAGGGGAGGAATGCACGCGCATTCATGATTGCCTCTCTGATCCCTCTGGCATTAGATTGGGGACTGGGGGTTTTGCATGTCTGGCATAACACACCGGGAAGCCGTTTCCTCACGGGAGCCCTCTTCGGCATCATGGCCGGGATTCTGGTAGCACGGGCGCTGGCATGGCGTGAGATCTCCCATACCGCCCCATGACTGCCGTTTCGTGGTGCATCTGAAATTCCATGATTCCTGTAAAAGAGAGAAAAGAGTTTAAGATGAAATGACCCGTTTGATGGAGGATGCCGTGGTCTGTTCTGATCAAATGGTGGTTTCCCCGAGCATAATTGGGGCTTCTTCCCCCAATTATGCTGCGGATTGCTTATTATTGGGCTGAACAAACACAATTTTCAATGAACTCAAAAACGCAATCTATTCTGATTGGCGGCTTAGTCGCTGCCGTCACCGGGACGATTGTCCAGGTGGCCAGCTATTTTTCCGGTGCTTCTGATCCCACAAATCCGCAACAGATCATGGGCATGATATTCGGCTTAATCGGATGTATGGTGATGTTAACCAGCGGACTGGTTGCGGTCTGGCACTATACGACCGAAAACGAATTAACGCTGACGGGGGGCGAGGGGGTTGGAATCGGCTCACTTGCAGGAATCGTATATGCTGTGGTGGGACTGGCTTTGGCGTGGTTGTTAATCCTGTTGAACATACTCCCGTCTCCTCAGGAAACGATGGACATGATACGCGAATCAGGTGCATTTGACGCGCCTGGTGCGGAGCAGGGAATGGTCTTCGCTGAAATGATGGTAACCTGGGGCGGGCCGGCAATGGCAATCGTCGGAGGTATTCTGATGGGACTGATCGGGGGTGCAATTGGTGCAGCCCTGTTCAAGCACGGTAAAGAGGAGATAGGGATAGAGGGCGAGTAGGGAATTTGGCCTGCTATCGCAGGGGATCGCAAGAAACCTGCCTGCTCACTGAATACTGTGCGGAACGCGCCGGATACAGGAAGCAGGTTTCTTACCGCGTGGAATTGCCCTGCGGTCCCTTGGATACAGGGGAAAGAGATGACATCTTGTGCAGGCTTTGTTCCGCTTCTTGAGTTAAGAGAAGCCGGGAGTTCCGTTTCAGGTCGTGTACGGACCATACCATAATACTGGGGCCCAAACGCCTGGCTGATTAGAGACAATTGCAGTGATGTACGCGTATACCGAGTACGGAGGAAGCATAAAGTCGGCTATAGTCTTGATGTCTGAAAATTTTCTGGATTCTATCCGCAGTCATGTTAGAATGCTTAACACGGGGATCTTGAAATCTTACGTTCATAGAGAACCTTTGAAATGATCAGTTCATGACAGGAATTCTGCTCAAAGAACCAGATCAAAAGGAGGCATTGTCTCGGATACATGTACAAGCACTGGCTGGTTACTTAACTTCGGTGCCTATGCCGGACAGGGACAGTGTTGACCTTCGGATCCCCAAGATGACTTTTAAAGATTCCGGTTGTCAATCAAGAACTACCGTGATCTTTGCCTTGATACACAAACACCCCGGTTACTCGTAGTACTAGAGTTACCGAAAGACAGGTCGCAGTGGATGACGGTAACTGGTAGAAGAACCTGTGCTTCGTCGTCGGGCCTATTGGTTCAGGTTAAGGCAGGAGAATGAAGAGGTTGTTCATCAGACGAAGGTTACAGTTTACATCCCCAAAGATAATCTATTGGGTGTCGAGTCTCTTCAAAATCTGATGAAAAAATCCAGAACGGGGGAACTCTGATGCGAGTTAGTATTCATGACCGAGATGCTTTACTAGCGGTGTCACCAACGGCCCTTTCGGCTTACGCACGCACTATCGGCTGGAAGCGGCATGATACGTATCGTGTACACTCGGATATTTATATTGGCGAAGATCTGCCGGAGATTATTATTCCGCGAACAGAGCGTTTGGGGGATTATGCGAGTGTGGTAGCCGAATTGATTGAGATGTTTGCTCAGGTTGGGCATCAGGACGAGACTGCTGTATATCGTTCGCTCGTAACCGTGGATCGGGATATCGTTCGCATGCGAGTTGGAGAAAAACAGGATGGTACAGTAAAGTTGAGCAGAGGTATGGACCTCATTGAAGGTGCACACGATATGCTTCTGGCAGCGGCATGCTCACTCAGTGCCCCAAAGGCAGTCTATCGCGCCGGGGCGAATCGCAGCGCAACAGATCTGTTGGATGGTATTCGTTTGGGGCAGACAGATCAGGGAGGTTTTGTGGTAACGCTGTTAACTCCAATTGTACCCCTGCCAGTACCTCTATTATTTCCAGATCAATCCGATCAGGACGTACCCATTGAACGGCGGCTGATAGTGCGTCTTCTAGAGGCTTTGATTGCGGTTCGTCTGGCAACAGAGCAGGCAGTATCAGGAGACGGGAGAGCCTTCAGAGAGGCAGTGGAAAGGGGGGTGAGTGCAAATCTATGTGAGGCGTTAGTCCGAATGATTGGTTCTCTCTCAACCCTGGATATAGGGGTGTCCTGGGCGCAGAGTCGGCCGATAACCGTGTCGCAGAATACCGTGTGCTTTGGCGGCAATGATGCACCGATATTACGGGAGGCAGCACGTTCGTTTCGGCAGTATGAGCCGAGGCCTGATGTTCGCCTACATGGATATGTACGGCTACTGACTCGGGGAGAGAGCGAGGAGCATGGGATGATCCGTTTAAAAACTCTCATAGAGAATAAGCAGCAATCCGTGAAAGCGTTTTTGGGACGCAGTGATTATGAAAAAGCGGTTCAGGCACACAAGGATAAGGCACTGGTCATTCTTTCCGGTGACCTTGAATGTGTGGGGCAGCGGTGGCAGTTATTGAACCCGAACTTAGATGGAGTACTGCACGACACGGATTAGGACAGGCTGCTGAGTACTTGCAGGCGGCCGATAGTTCAGATTCACTGTCCGTATTTGTGGTCACAGGTGCTCAGCGGTACAGGCGAGGCCGCGGGAATCGACGGGCTCCCCTGGGCCGGCCCAGTATCTCGCTCAGAATGATGGCGGTCTGGGCGGATTTCGGGTCTCTCAGATGACGGATGATCGCGGCAGGTGCGTTTGGTGAAGATCGCTTGGGAGGATCAGGCAACTCTCGTGGCTTGGGCTTCGCAGCAGGTTGCGGAATCGGTGCAGTAAAATCAGGATTCGAGAATCGGGGGGATTCCGGGGGAAGGCCCGCAGGTGCAGGCGTGTCCGGGATATACGCATCAGACCAGTCCGCAGGTGCAGACGGTACAGGTGCTGGAGCGACCTCGGTTTGATCCTCCGATGAAGTTTGCAGATCTCGCAGTGCATCGTCAAGCGACCAGGGTTCCTCCTGCTGCGTCGTTTGCTGCCTTTTCTTGGCAACCCTCCCCAATGCTGTAAACACAAGGTAGAGAATACCGAGGATGATATAAAGGAGTGTTTCGTTCATGATGCGTCCGCCGACGGGGCTGCCAGAAGGTTCAATATATGTCGATTGGCTTTCGGAAAGGCAAACTGGTTCAGTTGATCCGGGGCCGCCCAGGTCGTCACTAATCCTGCAGTTGATTCCGGCTTACCGTCAATCAATATGCACTCATAGGCACGTAGCGTAATCCTGAAGTGAGAGTATGCGTGTTTCACCGTACCAATCAAATTTCCTACCGTTACCTGTACTCCAAGTTCCTCTTGCAGTTCACGTGCACAGGTTGCAGGACCCGACTCATCCGGTTTTGCTTTCCCGCCGGGAAGTTCCCACAGTCCGCCCAGAAGGCCTTCAGGTGCACGCTGCTGAATAAAAATATGTCCTGCAGCATTGCGAAGCACGGCGACGGCAACATCATAATGGGGAATAGAGACCTTCTTCTTTGGTGTCGGGTAAAATTCGGGGGCCCCCTCTGCCCAGGCCATACAATAGTTCTGGACCGGACATCGTGTACACCGCGGGCGTTTCGGGGTACATATCTGCGAACCCAGTTCCATCATTGCCTGATTATAATCCCCGGGCCGCCCGGTATGAAGTAATTTATCTGCAAGTTCCTGGACGGAACTGGCCGGGTTCCCCGTGTGCGTAAACAGGCGGGAGATCACGCGACGGACATTTCCATCTACGGCGGCAACCGGCTCATGGAATGCAATGGATGCGATGGCTCTGCTGGTGTAGGGGCCGATCCCGGGCAGTGAACGCAAGTCTTCGCAGTTGGATGGAAGCCGGCCCGAAGCAACAATTGTCTGAGCGGCTGCGTGTAGATTGCGTGCACGCGCATAATACCCCATTCCCTCCCAAATGCAGAGGACATCATCTAGGCTGGCGGCGGCCAGCGCCTCAAGCGTTGGGAATGTATTGAGGAATCGTTCGTAATATGACCGGACATATTCTACGCGTGTCTGCTGAAGCATGATCTCTGAAAGCCAAATCTCATACAGATCCGTCTTCCCGCGCCATGGAAGATCACGCTGGTGGGTATCATACCAGTGCAGGAGTGCTTTCGAGAATGCTCCTGACGTATTTTCATGTATGCGTGTATTCAGAACTGTAAAGGGATTGATTTACGGGATACTACGACCTATACGGTGTCGCTGTTCGGATGGAATCCGTCTGAGCATAGGAATATTTTGCTGTTGTATGTCTATCATGGCAACTCCAGTTGGTGCGCAATGGCAACTCATCGCCGATGGAGCGCCTTGGGACTGGGAGCCGGGCAGTGTGGCGGACAGTACGCTGGCGCTCGAACAGCGAGTGATGCGTATGTTCCATCAGGAAGGATATTTATATGCTTCGGTTGATTCGCAGGCTGCAGATACACAAACGCTTTATGTTTCCCCCGGTCACCGGGCCCAGGTGGGAATAATCCAGTTACTAGGGAGCAGCAGGGAGGATTTTGCCCAGATCATGTTACCGCTACATGAGGGAGATTGGCTCACAGCCCGTTCACTGGAGAGGGCAGCAGATGTCATTCTGGACTATTATTCAGACGAGGGGTATGTGTTGGCAGAAGTGGAGATAGAAGCACTCATTCCCCGTGACAGCATACGTCATGATGTGATCATCCGTGTGCGAGAAGGGAATCCTGCCCATCTGGAGGGGGTTGTCCTGCAGGGGGCCAGACGCACGCGACAAACCTATATATACCATGCCGCCGGATTCGTACCGGGGCAGGTTTTGAAAAATTTTGATCCAGAAGAGATGCAGCGTAAGCTGGAAGCGACCGGCATATTCAGCCGGGTAGATCTCCCGATGCTGTACAAAGGGACAGACAGCAGTGTCGTCATTCACGTACCGGTGAAAGAAAGCCCGCCCGGAGCGTTTGACTTAGCATTGGGGTACGAGCGCACAGAAGGGGGCACAGGGGCGCTGGTTGGCAGCGGAAGCCTGGCACTGCGGAATCTTTTCGGTGGCGCCCGAACCCTGGAACTGACACTGAACCGGGCTCCAGGGCAGTTAGGGTATGTTTTGGTGCATGTGGAATCCCCCTTGGTGTTTGGACTGCCACTGAGCTTCGCCGTCTCATTTGAAGGGCTTCAACAGGATTCCACGTACGGTAAGCGGGATTACGGGGCCGAATTCGGATACTGGGTGGATCCGTCCATGCGGGTCTTTACCAGCGTAACACGCGAAATTACACGCCCTGGGCTGGCAGGAGCCGCAACCATCAACGGCAGATCGCGAATTCCCGTAGCGAATGCACTGTTTGTGGGAGGAGGAGTGCAGATTCGACAGGTGGATCATGCTTTGAGTCCTACCCGCGGATACCGGCTCAGCATGCATGCGGAACATGGACAGAAAGATGTAGAGCGTATGGCGGATGCTGCATATGAACAGGGCAGGCTTCGCCAGTCCCGCCTGGCGGCGCAGGGGCGGGTTTATCTTCCCCTGGGCAGGCGCAGCCTTATTGTCACAGGCGGCGAACTCAGGTTGGTGCGCAGCCGCCAACTTGACGAGAGTGATCTGTTTCGGATTGGCGGGGCACAAAGCCTTCGAGGGTATGATGAGCAGCGCTTCCGGGTGCCGTTTGCCGTACGGGCTCTGTTGGAATTCCGGTATTTGCTAGATCCCGTGACGTACGGGTTTGTTTTTTCCGACCTGGGTTATCTTGACCGTGATTCAGGTTCCCAATTTGTGGGTGCGTGGTATCCAGGGTTTGGGGCGGGTTTCCAACTCAGTACTGCCGCAGGGATTATTAACTTTACGCTGGCATTCGCACCGGAGGATGTCTCTGCAGTGCGGGCGCATATTGGATTAAGCCTTGGACTTTAATGATCGACCAGTTCTTTTTTGCTCCCCCTGAAGCGTTCTCGCCAACCGGGTATGTGACCCTTCCGCCAGATGAAGCAAAGCATGCGGTCAAAGTACTTCGGTTGCGACCTGGTGTGGTGGTTACGGTGGTGGATGGGCAGGGGCTCGGTGTGCGTGTACAGATTGAGCAGGCAGGCCGGCATGGAGTCCGTGGCCGGATCCTCTCGGAGCATGATAATCTGGGCGAACCTGCCCATGCGTTGACGGTCGGACTAGCTTTATTGAAACAGCAGAAGCGGTATGCCCTGTTTCTGGAAAAAGCAGTTGAGTTGGGGGTTACCGGAATTGTGCCGCTATTGACCGAGCGGACGGAATCCGGAAATTGGCGTGAAGACCGGGCCCGGCAGGTGATGGTGTCTGCACTCAAGCAGTGCAATCGGAGCAGATTGCCCACGCTACATCCTCCAACCCCTCTGGAACAACTCCTGAAACCGGGGACGCTCATGGCAGATTTCCATACAGAGACCCCTTTGCCGGCGGCAATCAGTGAGGGAGTAGGTCCGGTTAGGATTCTGGTTGGGCCGGAAGGAGGATTCACAGAACATGAGCGCCGGATTGCCAGTGATTGCGGTGTGATACAGGTTCGGCTGGGGCCGCGCCGCCTTCGTGCAGAGACGGCCGCAATCTGCTGCGCGGCCGCGGTAATGTTTGCGAGAGGCAGTGGAACTTAGGGAAGAGTGAGCAGTAACAGGCAGATCAGACAAATTTCTCTCATGTTCACCTTATTGATTATTATCATTGCGCTCATCGGAGTCATCATGACCGGTTTGATTCTGCTTCAGGCAGGCAAGGGCGGGGGATTGGCCGGTATTGCCTCAGGAGGTGCAACGACGCAGATTCTGGGTGCCCGACAGGCACCGGATGTCCTTGAACGGGGTACATGGATTCTGGCCACCGCCTTTATTGTGCTGTGCATCTTGACGAATTTTGCCATTGACGACGGCGTATCAGAACGGAGTATTCTCCAGCAGTCACAGCAGTCCACCCAGCAACCGGTTCCTGCACCCGAGGAATTACCTCCGCCACCTCTGGAAGAGTCCATACCTGTGCCGCCTCCAACACAGGGCGAAGAGTAGAAGATGGGGTGACCTCCTGCAGGGAGGCCACCCCATGGTGGTACGTGCTGACCTGTAAGCCGAATTCTGTCTATCCGGTATCGCGACCACCGTGCGGCGAAGCCGGAAGGATCATCATCTATCTGGGACCAGTGTCACCACTGGCCTCTAGCAACCTACCCGCACCGCAGTTTGGCGGGCCGCCTTATCGCTTGCGCGTGCGGTGCTGTTTGGTTTTGCTCCGCGTAGGGTTTACCTAGCCACCATGGTCGCCCATGATGCTGGTGGGCTCTTACCCGCACCATTTCACCCATCACCTGGCCTGTAAGGGCCATCGGCTGGCCTGTTTTCTGTTGCACTTGCCGTCATCGCTAAGCGATGCCTTCCCGTTAGGAAGTACGGTGCCCTATGGAGTTCGGACTTTCCTCCCTGCCTTTCGGCAAGGCGATGATCCAGCCAATACGTTATCCGCCCTGATACTAGATGACCAGGTCACTGGTTGCTTCTTCGTAGAACTCGCTGTCTACAATGATGCGACCGGTCTGCTCACATGGGATAATACGGTTGCGCTGGCGGATCTCCATCTGGCGCTGTGGAGGAACTGCAAAGCCGCCGGCGGCACCGCGTCGAAGTTGAACCACCGCACGCCCATCACGGTAACGGTTTCGCAGCCGCTGATAGGCGCGCAGGTAGCGCTCGTCCACCAGGGATTCGGCTTCTTTTCGGAGTCCGTCCAGGGTTTCCTTCTTCTTCTCTGTCGTGAGGAGTACATCCTCTAACTGGGTACGCCTGTCAGCCAGTATGTCTTCCAGTTCTGTGAGACGCTGCTGCGCATCTTCAATCTGATTTGCATTCGCCTCTATGGCCCCCTCGGTGCCTGCAATGAGTTCTTTCGCCTCATGGATCCGCTCGTTCTGCGCTTCAATCTCTTTGGTCAGCGCATCATATTCCCGATTATTGCGGACCTGGAGCTGCTGCTCTTCGTACTTCTTGATCAATGATTCGGCTTCTTCAATATCAAATTCACTTCGTCGCCGTGACTGTTCGATATCTTCCTGCTCCTGCCGGATTTTGTTCGTACGGGTCTGTAATCCTGCAGACTCATCTTCAAGGTCTCTGATTTCCTCAGGCAGGTCTCCCTGTTCTTTCACGACCTGGTAAATCAGTGTGTCAATGTGCTGAAGGCGGATAAGCGCACGTAATTGGCTGTTAATCTTGGTTTCTTTGGTGCTCATGAATCATGTCGTGTGAAAACGATAACAGAGTCTAACGAGAATGGATGGTGTGAGGTTCAGTGAATGGAGTAATTGATGGGACTGGTCGGTTGACTTGCGCAATAAAAGGTGATTGAGGGGAACTGTTTTTCCAGCCAGACGTGGAGGAGCTGTTCGGTGTGCTTCTCGGTTTCATAGTGTCCGGCATCTATGAGTGCCATCCGGCAGTGCCCATCCGGACCAAGGGTTTCGAAGAAGCGGTGATAACTCAGGTCGGCGGTCACATAGGCCTGTGCATGCGCGTCCAGGGCATTGGGGATCAGGCTTCCTCCCGCGCCGCCACATACGGCCACCATGCTGACTGGTGTTTCTTCGGAACCGGTATAACGCAGTACAGGGGTCTTTAGTCTTGTGTGCACACGGTCCAGAAAGGTTCGCAAAGGTTCCGGCTCCGGCAAATTGCCAATTGCTCCCATTCCGAACGTTCCGTCCTGACCGGGATTCAGGAACCTTCGGTGTCGCAGGCCAAGAATTTCTGCCAGTGCAAGGGAGACCCCACCATGAGCGGCATCCAGATTTGTATGGATGCTGTAGAGGGTGATATTTTCGCGGGCGAGGCGCAGGATCAACTGCCCGATAAGGTCCTCTTCTACAATGCGGGAAGGACTGCGAAACAGTAATGGATGATGGGTCAGGATTAGCGAACAGTCCTTTTGAACGGCCTCTTCTACAACATTAGGGGTAAGATCAAGGGCAATCAGCACCCGGTGCACAATTCTGGATGCAGAACCAACCTGCAACCCTATATTGTCGTACGATTCAGCGAAAGCGGGATCCGCCCACGACTCAAGTGCCTGGGCAAGATCATGTGCATGGAAAGTTCTTTTTGGCATCAAAGAATAAAATGAGTGAAAGTGTAAAAAAGATCGCGGTCAGCTGTGACGAATATGGACATCTGGTTGAAGTGCTTCTTGCCCTGCTTCGTGAGCGGGGATATGAGCCGATTTACTTTGGCCCGCAGGCTGGAGACGACCCGCAGGACTGGCCGCTTGTTACCAAATTGGCGATTGACGAGGTATTGCAGCAGAATGTGGAGGAAGCCATTGTAATGTGCTGGACAGGAACGGGCTGCTCCATTGTAGCGAACAAAATTCCAGGGATTCGTGCCGCATTGTGTCTGGACGCAAAGACTGCTGAAGGGGCCAAAGTATGGAATCATGCAAATGTGCTGGCATTAAGTCAACGGGTTACCAGTGAAGAAGTATTAAAGGAAATACTGGACGTATGGTTCGCTACACCGTTCAGCACAGACGAATGGAATGTAACGCAGATCCGCCGCGTTGATGCACTGGATGATCATCGAGGTGCAGGGACTGCAGAGAATCAGTGATTCCAGATTGCGGAATACATTCAAATCTGTTTTGATGCGTATAAGCCGGTTTGCCAAGGAGCATTTCATGCAAAGGATCGGTGTTTTTCAGAGCAGAGAGGGGGATTTACCGGTCAGACATGAAATTCTGTGTTCGGTGCAGGCAAACAAAACAAAGCAGTGACATGCGAGAAAACAGGACGTTCAACCTTCGTTCAGTCATATTATCCCAGCAAATCCATACATCACATCAACGCGTTCATGTTCAAAGTTAAGATTCTTAATGCGATTTCGCCGAAGGGCCTGGAAAGGCTGTCTAGTCACGGCTACCTCATCGGAGAGGACATCCCGGATCCAGATGCAATCCTTCTAAGAAGCTACAAGCTGCACGGTGTGTCTCTCCCGGATTCTGTTCTGGCGGTTGCCAGATGTGGTGCAGGAGTCAATAATATCCCGATTGAGGAGTGTTCGGATCAGGGGGTTGCGGTCTTCAATACACCGGGAGCGAATGCAAACAGTGTGAAGGAATTGGTCATCTGTGCGATGCTGCTTTCCTCCCGCCGGATCATTGACGGCATCAACTGGGCCCGGACGCTGGAGGGGGAAGATGTTGCGGCGGTCGTTGAGAAGGGAAAGGAAAATTTTAAGGGTCCCGAGATCATGGGGAAGACGCTTGGCATCATCGGTCTTGGAGCAATCGGGGTGGCGGTTGCCAACGCCGCTAGTGCGCTTGGGATGCGCACGCTAGGGTACGATCCGTTTATTTCGGTTTCGAATGCCTGGGGGCTCAGCCGCGAGGTCGCACGTGCTACGGGGTTGGACGAGATCGTGGAAACGGCGGACTATATTACGGTGCACGCGCCGCTGAATGACGAGACCGTCAACCTGATCAATGAAGAGCATTTTGCACGGATGAAGCCGGGGGTACGGCTGTTGAATTTTGCCCGCGGCCCCATTGTGAATGAAGCGGCGGTATTGCAGGCGCTGAATAGCGGGATCTGCTCCTGCTATGTGACGGACTTTGTGGATGCGGAATTGGCGCAGCACCCCAAAGTACTCCCGGTTCCCCATTTGGGCGCTTCCACCCCTGAGGCCGAGGATAATTGTGCGGTGATGGCGGCAGAGCAGTTGCGTGATTATCTTGAGCGCGGGGATGTTCAGAATTCGGTGAATTTTCCAGGTGTCCGGCTCCCGCTTCGCCCGGAGAGACATCGGATTCAGATTGTCAACCGGAACGAGCCGCGTATGCTGAGCCAGTTTGCCCATATTCTGGCCGGCACAGGCCATAATATTGACAACCTTGTCAATAAGGGACGGGGGGCGCTGGCCTACAATGTAATTGATGTCAGCGGTGCAATCTCGGAGTCTGTACTGGAAAGCCTGAAGGCCATTGACGGGGTCATTCGGGTGCGCACGATTTTTCCTCTGTAGAATGTCTTTCCCAGATCTTGGGCCGAACGTTGCGCGCAAAGCGAAGCCAGGGATGATGCGGTGTGCCCGCTGGGTACTCGCAAGGCTGGGCTGGCGGGTTGAGGGGACTGTGCCCGATCACCCAAAATTCGTGGTGATCGGGGCCTACCATACGTCCAACTGGGATTTTTTTGTTGCGATGGCCGTCATGTTTGCTCTGGACATGGAGGGATCCTGGATTGCAAAGCATACGATCTTTCGATGGCCGTTTGGCCCGATCCTTCGTGCCTGCGGCGGCAATCCGGTCAATCGTGAGCAGCACCATGGGATGGTACAGGGAGTCATTGAACTGTTTCAGGAGCGCGAAAAATTTATTTTTGCGGTCACGCCTGAAGGTACGCGGAGCCGGGTAGAGCAGTGGAAGACAGGGTTCTATCACATTGCAAAGGGAGCACGGGTGGTGATCGTCCCCGCCTATTTTGATTATCCCGGCCGCACGGTGGGATTTGGCCCCCCGCATACACCTACCGGCGATATGGAGGGCGATATTGCCGCATTAAAAAAATTTTACGAGCCCTACCGCAAAACGGCGGCCCGTCCAGACCGGGCTTAGCCGTTCGTGGAGATAGGTTGACTTTCATTGCTTGGTATTGATCGATGATGTGCATCATCGTAGAAACCTGCCCAGACCTGTTCTGTATCTGTAAATGAGGTGGTAGAATGACAAAATGTAAAAAATAGAGGAGAATCCCCATTCTTCGGGCAGTTATGAAGTTTCTGAATTCTAAAATACTTTATCTTATCTATGCTATTCAAGTCCCTTGAGCATCATGGGTCAGGGATCCTTCCGAATAGAATTTTTTCCTCCAAAATGCAAATTTTGCAAAAATCCTTGAACTTTTGTATACTCCGTTAGCTGGGGGTTAAAGTGGATGGTCCTCCATACTTTCATGGGAGCATGGGAGCGTATTCCAGGAGGGTGTTGCCACGGACGGGAGAATTTCCCGTACGGGAGTCGAATTATGATGCAAGACGCAGATGACTAGGAGTAGATCTATTGGCTTTGGTTTTCGGCAGTTTACTATGTCTGGCAGGGTGTGATAGTTTCTTTACACCGGAGGTGGATTTGCCTTTATCGCCAGAAGCAGTCGCTGAGCGTGTGCGTATGGTACAAGAATTTTATCAGACTGCATTGGAACAGGAACAGAACACTCCTTTGAAATTGCGGAATCTTCAAAACCATGGACGACAGCAGTCATGTATCCGGGGAATAGGACGATAGCACAATTGTGGCTGCATTGGCCGAGATGGTGCGCCGGTATCCACCGGACTGGGAGAATGCAGAGACATGGGATAACGGAAATGGGGGCTATTTTTTGGCCACGCTGCTGGGTAGAGGGGTCCAGGATCTCCGGCCTGGGGATACAAAGGTTTCGGTAGTTCGGACGCTGGTTGCGGATGTGACCTTGGATGGGGATGTTGTTCCGGGTTCCATGCATCTAATTGAGTTTGCCGGTCGTGATCTGGACGCAACTCAATTCAAGGATTATGTGGATCAGTGGCAGGCGGGTGATTTTGGGGATACTCCATTACTGGTGGCCGAATATACGATTGGGTATTCATCCACGGGGGCTTTTTTCTACCAGCCGGGCAGGGCACCGATCAGGACAAGAATGGTTCTGCGGCGCTACAATGGCGCGGGGAAGGATGGGAGTCCCGACATGATATGTTATGAATCTATTGTATACGAGTGGATGTGCGGTGAGGCACTCGGTCCAATATACGGTTCGGATTGTGTCTGGGTTGGTTTTCCTAAGCATACCTGTGTTTATGTTAATTCTGGAGGCGGCGGTGGTTCAGGCAGCGGTGGTGGAGGAGGTAGGGATAACCCTGGAAACGGAGGAAGTGGCGGAGGTGGAGGAAGTAACGGGGACAGCAAGAATCCTGTTGATGATGAAGACGAGGAGCTAAAGTACACGCTGTCTTGTCCAGAGAGTGTTGTACGGGGAGCTGTGGCGAATTGCCGGATTATTTTTTCGAACAATGCAGATGGTTCGAAGGAATTGGCCTTTAAGTGGACATCTAGTCTGGGCGCAAAGAATACCGGGGTATCGTGGGAAGGGACGGCAACCGATGATGTAACGATATCGGTTTCTATTTCTAATTGGAGCGATAAGGCGGAGATCAGCGTTACAAACAGAACTTGGAAGTCGCCACCCTCGCTGGATGCCGATGTGAAATACAAGGTGTTACCACCCGGGATAGCAGGTAAGTACAGCGTAACACAAACTCTTGCACCGGGTGCAGGAACGGGGCCGTGGAGCGGCCGCTACTATGTGCGGAGCGCACCAACCTTTAGCGATGAACTTTATATCTCTATTGACTATGCCCCGAAATCTAAAGTGTCTACTGTTCCAGCATATCCATTTAGCTACGAAAGTCTTTCTTCTGCGGGAAAGGCAGCCTGTCCGAGAGGGCAATTCATTACCGATAGAAGGATCAGTTACCGGGATCTGAACTATAAATGTGGTACATCAATTGGGTGGACAAACATGCATGCTCAGACTCTTCGTCATGAGGAAGAACATCAGGCAGGCGCAAACCGTTGTTTACGGAGCACAACCACATCCAATTTCTTCGCTAAGCTGGAGCAGTTTACAGGGAGCACATCAGAGGCTAACACTCAGTTTAAGGGGGATACCGGCATGTGGAAGGAATACCTGCGGAAGTTTGATAAATCTATGAAGTATGCAGCATGTCCAACCACATCTTTCGTTCCTTTCTTCCGGTATGTCGGGGAAAATTGGATATATCGCATACGCACGGGCGGCGTGCATAGCGGTGTACCCGGTTGCTAAACAGGAATAACCCATTCAGATTAGATCCATGAAGACTAAAATTCTTTTTAACTTGAGGCACACCATAATTCTTTTTTGCGTCATCCTGTGTACTGTGTTTTGTGGTAGACCTTCCACGGCCCAAAACGCATCTTTTCCCACCTATCCTGAACGAGGTATGATCTTTGAAAACGGTGCATGGAGAGTTCCCACGGCATTTGAGGCGAAGCAGATGCTGATGACCTTGCCGAATGATGATCGTCTGGAACAACCAAGCGAATTACAGAAGGTGGAATATACATTGTATGCCGTGATCCAGCAAGGGCTTGAACCACAACCCAGGATTGATCTTGATGCATTTGTGATGGATATGATTCAAATATGGATAACGGATACGGGTTGGAGGCGCTATGCAGCAAGTTCTGCTGTTCAGGCAGCTAATATCGGCAAGTATCATGACGGCACTCCGTACATCGGAGTAGCAAACGAACTCATACGAATCTACGAGTCAATAGATGAGTATCCTACACTAAATGCGAATTACGTCTTGTACCTGCTATCGATGGGCGAAGGGATCCATTATGTTCGAAATATCTTCAATACCACTCCAAAGCCGCCGGTCTGCTCAAGGACTAGTATTCTGCCATCGGATAATCCGTGTCCGAATATTTCCCCCTGGTGTGATGCAGGGGAAGTTCTGATTGGGCAGTCAGGAGGGCCTGAAGAGGAAGAATGGAAAGCACTCTGCGAATCAGACTGGATAAGTACAATCATTGAGTAATAAATAAGGTTCTTCGATTATTTTAGTGAAACAGCTCGTTTTTGAACTCCGCCTGGATAGAGATCAAGTCCTCCGAGATGGAAGTAAATCGCGGTGGCGAGGCGTTTTTTATTTCGGAAGCCGCGGCTACAGACTTTGACGGTTTTGATTCGGCTGTTAATGCTTTCAGCGGGGCCATTACTGCCCTCCAGGACGATGGCGTTGATGATCCCCCATAGGTGTTCTTTGACGGTTTTGCCGGCTTTTTTCATGGGTTCCAACCGGCAGCGCATCGCCCAGGACAGCCACCGGTCCCAGCCTTTTTTTGCCCAGGTGCGACTGACATAATTCCACAACCCTCTGGACATTTCTTTGATCGCCCATGCTCTTGCGGTTCGTAGCGAACTCTTGCGTAACAACAGAAGTTCTTTCTTCTTGATTGGCGACAGATTCTGTTTATTGGTTAACCAATGATACTTCGTACCTTTGAGGTCATCCCGTCCCTCTTTGCGCAATTCCTTGTGCTCCTGCCGACGGACCTTGTCCACGGCCCCGGAGATATACTTCATAATATGAAAGCGATCAAAGCAGATCTTCTTGATGGCACCAGGAACACATTCCAGACTGGAATGGATATACGCGGGCCACATATCCATGCTGATGCTCTTAATCTTCCCAAGTTGCGCGTGCGGGAATTGATTGTACCAATCCGTCAGCGTCTTTTTTGTCCGGCCTTCGCCGATGTGAAGGACCGTACCCGTGCGGGAATTCGACACAATCGTCACATAGTTCTGCCCTTTCCCGGCCGAAACCTCCTCCACGCAAATCTTATCTGGAAGCGTTTCCTCTCTTCGTTCAAGTCCACGCCTTACCGCACGTTGCATAATCCCATCAATCACCGGCCAACTCACCCCCAGGTGACGGGAGACCGCCGACACCGTCTTCATCTCCAGCAGTAAATCAATCGCCAATGCCTCGAACTCATGCGTCACACGAGCACTCGGGGATGACCACGGAACCGCTGTCGTACAAATTCCACAGTCCGGACACTTTACACGATGGATCCGACTCACCACACGCGTTATGTAACTCCCCGTATCCAGATGACGCCACATACGCTTGCGACGATCATACACCGGACATATCTTCCCGCACTTCCGACAACAAAGCCCCGATTCATCCGTGCAACGAACATGAAGATACACCTCCTTCTTCTCATGATCTGCCGTGATCTCCGTAATCTCCCACGGTGATTGTATCCCGTATACCGTACTGATCTCCTTTGATTCTATTTGCATTCCATAAACCATAAATTAGAAATTCGATCACCTGCAGCCAACGGAACATCCCCGAAAAGTCAGCACCGTCCCGCTATTGACTTCATATAATGCTGTTTCACTATATTTATCGAAGCCCCATAAATTTTACATTAAACTTGCAGAGAATCACTTATTCTGTTTAGATGTGGTAAACTGCCCCCTCGTGTCGGCCTCTTTTTTTCGGGCAAACACGGTCTGTGCGAAAACAGATTCTTCTCCACTACGAAGAACATCAGGCAGAGGCAAACCGCTGTTTACAGAATACAACTACAGCCAACTTCTTCTCTAAGTTGGGGCAGTTGACGGGAAATGAATCTGAGGTTAACGCTGAAATCAGACATGATACCGGCATGTTGGACGTCTAGGGACAACCAGAAGGGCCTGAAGAGGAAGAACGGAACGCATGCTGCGAATGGCCCCTAAAGAGTACAACTCACTGATAGGTAAACAGAATTCCAGACTAACATTGCGGAGGCTTATTTCTTTTCAAATGCACCGAACGGTGATTTTCCTCTGATTTGGATCCATTCATCCGATCCAGATGGATTTAGATTGCGATTTTTCGCGGCGGGATTGTACTTATGTGGCAGGATCGGGAGATGTGATTTTTTTGGGTGATTTCTCTTTCAGAATGAATGCAGGAACCTGAATCGCCAAAAAAATGCCTTGTTGTACATGCAAGATTGAATCTTTATGGCCAGATGTGCATTGACTGGAGTTGGACCATTTTCCATCTAATCTGCCCACAATGAGTGCTATGATCATATGTTCGAATTCCTTCAAAACTGCACTGGTTAGTTGTCTGCTCTGCGTAGCCGTCATCGTTTCCGCTGTATGCACAAAGGCCCAGCCAACGCTGGAGCAACCCATTCCCGTTGACAGTGCTGTTACCATTGGCCAACTGGAGAATGGGATGATGTACTATTTGCGGGAAAACCATGAACCGGAATCCCGCCTTGAACTTCGTCTGGTCGTAAATGCTGGCAGTGTGCTGGAGGATGAGGATCAACTGGGGCTGGCCCATTTTGTGGAGCATATGCTTTTTAACGGTACGCGCCGCTTCCCAAAACAGACGCTCATGGCCTTTCTGCAGCGGATCGGTATGCAGATTGGCCCGGACATCAATGCCTACACAAGCTTCGACGAAACAGTTTACCAACTTCATGTCCCTACAGACAGCATGGAGGTGGTAAGAAAGGCATTTCAGGTGTTGGAAGACTGGGCGGCTTATGCAACGCTGAGCGGCGAAGAAATTGATAGAGAACGCGGTGTTGTGATTGAAGAATGGCGCAGCAGACGGGGCGCATCTGGGCGCATGCTGGATGAGGCACTCCCGGTTATTCTGGGAGAGTCTCGCTACGCGCAGCGGATGCCAATCGGAGATACACTGGTCATTAAACAGAGCTCCCACGAAACCGTGCGCCGCTTTTATGAAACCTGGTACCGCCCCGATCTGATGGCGGTGGTCGTTGTCGGGTCACTGGATGTGCCAACGATGAAGTCCTTGGTTGAAGAACATTTTGCCACCATTGAACCCGTAGAAAATCCAGTGCCACGCCCCACCTTTGAGGTGCCGGCGATGGAGACGCGTTACAAGGTTGTGAGTGATCCGGAATATGATTTCTTTCCAGTAGTCTCGGTGGGCTATCGGCAGCCGGTGGTTCCGATGAAAACCCTTGCCGACTACCGTAGGTCCATGGTAGGCGCTCTTGCACGGGGAATGCTCTCCAGACGGTTTTCTGAGCTTGCTCAGGATGGTACCCGTGCTCCGTTTGTCGCCGCAGGCGCGGGTGAGGGGGAAGTTGTTCGAGGTATGCCCCAATTCAGTTTAACTGCATATGCAAACGAAGACAGCCTGGTTGCTGCACTTCGCACACTCATTCTTGAAATCGAGCGGGTTAAGCAACATCCCTTTACGCCCGGCGAGTTTTCACGATTTAAGGAATCATTCCTGCGCTCACAGGAAGAAGCGTACAACGAGCGTGAGAATACGCCTTCGGCTCAACTTGTAGCATCCTATGTCAGCCATTTTCTGCAAGATACGCCGATTCCAGGGGTCATCAATCAGTACCGGCTTGCCGAGCAGCTTCTACTGACCATCACACTGGAAGAAGTCAGTGCTTATTTGCCGAAAGCGCTGGGTAGCCGGGATCGGGCAGTCACGGTGAATCTGGCGGAAAAGCCATCCCTTGAGTGGATTACCGAAGATGTACTCACCAGTACGTTTGAAGAGTACGATGGCACCGTTGTAGATCCCTACATTGATGCCACATCAGATGTCCCTCTGTTTGATCAGACACTGGAGGCGGCAGCGGTGGTGAGTGAACGCTCCATTCCCGAACTTGAAGTTTCAGAAATCACGTTGGCGAATGGTATTCGCGTGGTCATGAAGCCGACAGATTTTCGGGCGGACGAAGTGCGGTTTACCTCCTTCAGCGAAGGGGGTACATCTCTGTACAGTGACGAGGAGTACAATACCGCATCGTTTGCAGCATCAACGGTAAATAGCAGTGGAGTCGGTGCATTTAATCAGACGGAGTTGCAGAAAAAACTGTCAGGAAAGCGGGCCTACGTATCTGCCTCCATCAGTTCTCTGTTTGAAGGATTCAGCGGAGAGGCATCCCCGGAAGATCTGGAACTGCTGTTTCAGTTAATCCATCTGCGTGCGACACAGGCCCGTCTGGATACATCCGCATTCCTGTCCAGGATCAACCTGAATCGCACCTTCCTTGCAAACCGGGAGAATTCGCCTGATGCGGCATTCAGCGACACACTTCGTACAACACTGTACATGAATCATCCACGCTATAGACCGACGAAACCGGAAGATCTTGACCAAATAGATATGGGACATGCCCTGCAGATTTATCAGGATCGGTATGCCGACATGGATGATTTTGTGTTCATCTTTGTGGGTGCATTCGATGTTGACACCTTGACGGCACTTGCACAGACCTATCTCGGCACACTGCCCGCTACGGATCGAGAGGAAACATGGAAAGATGTAAATGTACAGAATCCTGAGGGTACAGTTGTCAAAATTGTTTATAAGGGCGAGGAGCCGCAGAGTCGCGTCAGTATTACATTCAATGGGGCCCATGAAGATTCTCGGCAGGCACGCCATCACATGGAATCTCTGGAGATGCTTCTGGATATTCTTCTGTTTGAAGAATTGCGAGAGGAGCGCGGTGGGGTCTATGGGGCAGGTGTGAGTGCAGTGCAATTGCGCCGTCCGAAAGAGGGGTACCGGTTTTCAATTAGCTTCGGCTGTGACCCAGAACGTGTGGAAGAATTGACGAATGCTGTATTTGAGACGATCAAAGAAATCAAACAAAACGGTGTGTCAGAGGATTACGTAGCACGCGTACAGGAACAGCAGCGTCAGGCGCGTGCCATCAGTCTTGAAGAGAACGGATTTTGGGTCAGTGCACTGCGCAGCTCCTACTATTCCGACAGTATTTCGGAACCACTGGATATTCTGCGTTATGATGAACTTGTGGACAGCCTGACGGCAGCAGATTTACAGCAGGCGGCCATAACATGGCTGACGGATCGTTATGTACAGGTAACGCTCTTTCCGGAACAGCCCTGATTCGGACACCGCAGGATCTTATAGTTGAGGGTGTCCGTTACAGCGGTGCGATAGACACAGTTAGACAGTTTCAGGAGCGTACACGATAGGTACTCAGACATGAAGAAAAAGAAAAGAATGTTTGTATGGGGCTATCCTGGTATCAGAGAGGATGCCCCCTTTGTCACCAGTATTCATCAGACTGAAGAGGGAGAAATCTACCTGACCGAAGACTTCTTCAACAAAGAGGGAGAATTGTTCAGTAATTTGCTATTCATGCAGGATATCTCTGAATCCACCTATGAAGACTGCGTTGAGACCTTTACCGAGATCATTAAGGCAACCACAAAGACCTGCCATGAGATCACAGAGTTTCGTTACGTTGAACCGAAGCCAGGTACGAGTGAGGCGAGACGTCAAGCGGAACTGATTCGGATGTACCATACCAAGGCGCAAGCGTAATGCAGGCTAAGCGAACTCCGCAGGCCGCTATTTTGGATGTGCCTCGGTGCTTTTTGTCCGTCCGGTGACGTTTTCGGAATTCGTCGTGCGGCCTATATCATCTATGATCGCATCAGAGACTCCAGATTCTTCGGCAGGGGGCAAAGTGCTCG
>JAJECE010000096.1 GCA_022822185.1 Rhodothermales bacterium
TATCAACTCCACGACCGCCTTCCCGGTCACCTTTACGTTTTCGGAATCCGTGACGGGCTTTGTGACGGGGGATGTGACGGTGACCGGCGGCACGAAAAACAGCTTCTCTGGAAATGGAGCCACCTACAGCCTGGAAGTCACGCCGGACGGTGGATCCGATGTGACGGTCACGGTGGAGGCAAACGCGGCCACGGACGGCCTCAATACCGGCCCGGCATCGGCGGTCTCGGCCACCGCAACCTGGGATGCGGCAGCACCAACGGTAGAGATCACGGGAGTCCCGAGCCGCATCAACTCCACGACCGCCTTCCCGGTCACCTTTACGTTTTCGGAATCCGTGACGGGCTTTGTAACGGGAGATGTGACGGTGACCGGCGGCACGAAAAGCAGTTTCTCTGGAAATGGAGCCACCTACAGACTGGATGTCACGCCGGACGGTGGATCCGATGTGACGGTCACGGTGGCGGCGAACGCGGTCACGGACGGCCTCAATACCGGCCCGGCATCGGCGGTCTCGGCCACCTCGATCTGGGATGCGGCAGCACCAACCGTCGACATCACCGGTGTCCCGACCCGTATCAACTCCACGACCGCCTTCCCGGTCACCTTTACGTTTTCGGAATCCGTGACGGGCTTTGTGACGGGGGATGTGACGGTGACCGGCGGCACGAAAAGCAGTTTATCTGGAAATGGAGCCACCTACAGCCTGGATGTCACGCCGGATGGTGGATCCGATGTGACGGTCACGGTGGCGGCGAACGCGGCCACGGACGGCCTCAATACCGGCCCGGCATCGGCGGTCTCGGCCACCTCGATCTGGGATGCGGCAGCACTAACCGTTGACATCACCGGTGTCCCGGCCCGCATCAACTCTACGACCGCTTTCCCGGTCACCTTTATGTTTTCGGAGGATGTAACGGACTTCTTGACGGGGGATGTGACGGTGACCGGCGGCACGAAAAGCAGTTTCTCTGGAAATGGAGCCACCTACACAATGGAGGTCACGCCGGCGGGGGGCTCCGATGTCACGGTCACGGTGGCGGAGGATGCAGCCACGGATGGGCTCAATACCGGGCCGGCATCGGCGGTTTCGGCCACCGCGACCTGGGATGCGGCTCCTACCGTGAATATCACTGGAGTCCCGGCCCGCATCAACTCCACGACCGCCTTCACGGCCACCTTTATATTTTCGGAATCCGTGACAGATTTTGTAACAGGAGATGTGACGGTGACCGGCGGGACGAAAAGCAGTTTATCGGGAAATGGAGCCACCTACACAATGGAGGTCACGCCGGCGGGGGGCTCCGATGTGACCGTCACGGTGGCGGCAAATGCGGCCACGGACGGTCTCAATACTGGGCCGGCATCGGCGGTCTCCGCCACCGCAACCTGGGATGCGGCAGCACTAACGGTAGAGATCACGGGAGTCCCGACCCGCATTAATTCCATCACCGCCTTCCCGGTTACCTTTACGTTTTCGGAGGATGTGACGGACTTTCTGGCGGCAGACATCACCGTGACCGGGGGGACAAATGGCAGTCTTTCCGGTAATGGAGATAACTACACGCTGGAGATCACGCCGGCAGGAGGATCCGATGTGACGGTCACGGTGGAGGCAGATGCAGCGACACATGGTTCGAACACCGGCCCGGAATCCGCCGTATCGGCCACGGCAGTCTGGGATGCATCGGCACCAACAGTTTCGATTGATTTGCCGCAGAAGATCAACTCCATGGCTGATTTTACAGTGATCTTTACGTTTTCGGAGAATGTGACGGACTTTGAGGCGGCAGACATCACCGTGACCGGAGGGACAAATGGCAGTCTTTCCGGCAACGGCGATACCTACACGCTGGAAGTGACACCAGCGGGGGGATCCGATGTGACGGTAGAGGTGGCCGCAGATGCGGCAACGGACGGACTCAATACGGGCCCGATATCGGCCGTCTCCGCCACTGCGACCTGGGAGGTTGCCTCGACGGCGGTGCTGATTGGAGATGCAACGGCCACCGAAGGCAGTCCGCTCACCTTCACGGTGGAACTGGATCAAGCCGTATCAGGCGGTCTGACGATGACCCCGACCTTTACCGATGGCACGGCAACCGAGGGAGACGACTATACCGAAAACACTGCCGCCCTTACCTTCACAGGTACGGCGGGGGAGACACAGACCTTTACAGTTGCAACCACTGATGATGCTCTGGTTGAGGGAGACGAAGTCTTCACGGTTGGCCTGACGGTATCTGGAACCACGACGACCGTTACGGCAACCGACACAGGAACGGGGACGATCACGGACAATGATGCGATGCCGGAGGTTACGTTTGCTTTGACATCCGGCAGTGTGGATGAGGATGTGGGTACGCACAGTGTGACGGTCAACCTAAATTCTGCGCCGGCGGCGGCTCTGACGGTAACGTATGACCTGGATGGCACCGCAACACGAGATACAGACTACACAAGTTCGGGGAGTATTTCCGTAGTCGCCGGTGCAACATCGGCAGGCATTCCCGTGGCAATAATTGATGACAGCGAAGACGAGGATCATGAAACGATCACCCTGACGCTGACCACAGACGGCATGGCATACACCGTGGGGAGTGCAGGTGTGCATACTCTCACTATTACCGACAATGATGCAACCCCGGAGGTGGCGTTTGATGTGGAATCCGGCACTGCAGGCGAGGATGCGGGGATGCATGAGATACAGATCAAGGTGAGTCCGGCACCTGCGGCGGCAATCACCTTGAACTACAGTCTGGAGGGCGGTACGGCGACCGAAACCGCAGACTACCGTATTGAGAACGCGGGGGAGATCTCCGTGGCTGCCGGTGTAGACGCAGTGAAGATTCCGGTGATGATTGTAGATGACCTTCTGGATGAGAGCGATGAGACGGTGATCCTGACGCTGACCGGCGGTACAGGATATACGGTGGGCAGCAGGAAGGCGTACACGCTGACGATCACCGACAATGAAACCGCGGTGACACTGTCGGCTTCGCCCAATCCGGTCTCGGAAGCAGAGGATGTGACGGTGATGGCAACGCTGTCGGAGGCGGCCTCCAGGGAAGTGACCATTCCGCTGGTATTGACCGCAGGCACTGCGGAAGAGGGGGATTATGGTGTAATCGCTTCCATCGCCATCGATAAAGATGAATTGAGCGGAACCGGGATGATGATGACCTTTGCGGATGACGACCTTGACGATGAAACCTTCACGGTTGCACTCGGGGCACTCCCTCCCGGTATCGTTGCAGGGGCACAGGCTTCGATAGAGATCACGATCACCGATGCAGGCGAACGGACCTCCATCGAATCATTGGAAGATGCGATTCCAACCGACTTCTCGCTGGAGCAGAATTATCCGAACCCTTTCAATCCGTCCACGGCCATTGAGTTTTCGATTACGAAGACACAACACGTTACACTTACGGTGTATGATCTGTTGGGGCAGAAAGTGCGGACGCTCCTGAATGGCGTACAGCCGGCCGGGCGACATAATGTGTTATTCAGCGGGATGGGACTTGCCAGTGACACCTATCTCTATATCCTCCAAACGGAGGAGCACCGGGCCGTGAAGATGATGACACTGCTAAAATAATCGTTTTTCCGTCTGATAAAGAGGTTTGATAGCCTCTGGGGATCCGTCTCTGCAAACCAATTTCTACCATGCCGCCTATTGCTAGGCGCCACATTAACTGACGTTGAGCACTTCAAGTATCTGGAATCTGGTCCGGGTGTGATCACTTTTTCAGACACGCGGTTCAACAGTGCTCAAAAGAATTCACATGTCCTCATCGCGGATCACGGTGCAGGGCACAAATCGTCAGGTAATGACCAAAAAAGTATTAGAGCAGGTTGACTCGGAGGGAATGTATGAGGCAGTTCGGAGTTTCCCGGATCAATTGAAACAGGGACGTGCAAACGCACTGAAAGCCAAAGTGGACGGTTGGCCGGGAGAGGGAGCTAACGGGATCGTCGTTGCCGGCATGGGGGGCAGTGCCATTGGAGGGGACATTTTAGCAGCACTTGCGGCGGATCATGCATCGGTCCCTGTGCTGGTATCCCGCAGTTATCTCCTGCCTGCATGGGTGGGGCCCAATACCGCAGTGGTTGCCTCAAGTTATTCAGGCAATACCGAAGAAACCCTGGCTGCATTTGAGGATGCGGTTGCACGCGGGGCCAGGGTCGTTACGATCTCCACCGGGGGAAAGCTGGCGGACCGGGCGCATGCCAATAACATTCCTCTGGTGCGACTACCGGCAGGAATTCAACCACGTGCAGCACTGCCGCATTCATTGTCCGCATTGCTGACGATTACCGAGGCGCTTCAACTTACGGCCGTCCAGCCGGAGGACTGGGATGAATCTGTCGACATCACGGCACGACAGGCAGCGGTGATGGCGGATCTGTCGGATTCAGATAATCCAGCGATGAAGTTAGCCGGAACACTGCACGGGCGGTTTCCGGTGATCTACAGCAGTGAGCAGCTTGCCGCGGCCAATACCCGCTGGCGTAACCAGATGCACGAGAATGCAAAGAACTTTGCAGTGGGGAACTGCCTGCCGGAAATGAACCATAATGAGATTATGGGATGGGCGCGATTTCGGCCGGAATTAAAGCAGCTTGCAGTTGTTGCACTGCGGGATCAGGAAGATCACAAACGCACGCAGCGCAGGCTGGAGGTGACCCGGTCGTTATTAACTCCGCACGCACACAGTTGGACGGAGATAGAAAGTGAGGGCAGCAGTAGACTTGCACGTCTGTTGTCGATCATGTATGTCAGCGACTGGGTGAGCTTGTATCTTGCGGTCTTAAATGAGACGGACCCGTCTCCAGTGGGACTGATCTCCCAGTTGAAGGCGGCTTTGGTGCAGGGCGAATAACGGAACGGTGTGCGCAGAATGGCGTTGCCTGTAGGAACTGCCATTGATTCATGCGCTATACAGTTGCCGTAGGGGGGGTATATATCATTCTGGGAGTTGCTGTACTTCCGGTGTTCGCACAGTACAATGCGCATTTCGGGCGCAACAAGATTCAGTACGAAGACTTTGACTGGAATGTACTGGAGACAGAGCACTTTGATGTGTATTTCTATCCTGAGATGCAAACGCTTGCAGAGCATGGTGCTGCGTTTGCAGAAGAGGCGTACGCGGAACTTCAAAACCGATTCAATTTCTCCGTAACGCGCCGTGTCCCTCTTGTGTTTTATTCGTCTCAGCTTCACTTCAAGCAGACCAATATCACCGATGGATTCATCCCGGATGGGGTCGGAGGCTTCTACGAATTTCTAAAGGGGCGTGTGGTGATCCCTGCAAATGGCAATCTGCACCGGTTCCGGCGGGTCATTCGCCATGAAATGGTGCATGTATTCACGATGCACAAGATCGCACGCGTATATCGGGATTACCGGATTCCGCTGGATCGGCTGCCGCCGCTGTGGTTTACCGAAGGTCTGGCAGAGTATTGGTCAGGTCCGCAGGACTATCAGCATGAGATGATCATGCGGGATGCAATCTTTGCAAATTATCTGGTTCCCCTGGAAAACATGTACCGGATTAACGGCACCTATGTGATGTACAAGGAGGGAGAGGCGTTGTGCAGGTTTATTTCGGAAACGTACGGCGAAGACAAGTTATTGGCATTGATTGAGAATGTCTGGGTAGATCGGGATTTTCGAAAGGTCATTGAGTTTACGTTACAGGAGAATTTACAGGAGGTTAGCGTGCAATGGCAGCAGTGGCTGCGCAAAATCTATTACCCCCAACTAGGGGATGCAGAAAGTCCGAATCTGTCCACAGAGGGGCTCTCTGTACGGGGGTTCAATTCAAAGCCTGCATTCTACCAGATGGAAAATGGGCAGCGTCAGGTTTTGTTCACCGGGAACCATGGCGGTTACAGTAATGTGTACTCAGTTCAGGTGGACTCTGCGTATACGCCACTTGATGCGCCATATGTGTTGATTCGCGGCGAGCGCAACAGTCAGTTTGAATCGTTTCATCTTCTGGACAGCCGGATGAGTGTGTCCGAGGATGGCTGGCTGGCTTTTGTCACCAAAAGCGGGGAGGCAGATGTGATCCATACCTATGACCTGGAGTCGGGTACGAATGGACCGGTATATGGCTTTGATGGGATGCTTGCACTGTATTCGCCATCCTGGAGTCCAGATAGAGGGCAGATTGCTTTTGTGGCGATTGACCAAAGCGGCGCAATAGATCTGTATGTTTATGACACGGAAGCGGATCAGCTGAATCGACTGACAAATGATCGTTACGACGAGCGTGATCCATCCTGGAGCCCTGATGGCCGCTATCTGGCTTTTTCCTCGGATCGGACCTCAAAGGGATTTAACAATGCCTACAACCTGTTCACCTATCAGATAGATACGGGTACGATTGACTATGTCACCTTTGGCGCACAGCACGATTTCTCTCCCGGCTGGAGCCCGGATGGCACCCAGATTATTTATACAAGCACGAAAAAAGATTCAACGGGACGCTATGGTGGTCAGGATCTGTATGTAATTGATGCCAGGCCCACTCCGCCCGCTGTTGTTATGACGGATGCAGGGACTCGCAAAAGCAAGTCCCCGAGCCCTGGGTTGCGATGGAAAAAGCGACTGACAGAGTTTACTACGGCCATCCATGATCCAGTCTGGACACAGGATGGTCAGGTCATCTTTTCTGCATTTGAGAATTATCGCTTTACGGTGCGGGCTTTGGGTGGTTTGGATACGTTATTGCACAGACCAGTGTCGCTACACCCGGAGCTTGTTGTTCTCGAATCTCAGGAGCCATGGGTGTTTCCACGAATTGAGGCGACATCGAAAACGAATCGTTTGCGGTATCAGCGGCGGTATGGGCTGGATATTGCACAGGGACAGATCTCCAGTAATGCAGTCTGGGGGACCGGTGGGGCCGCTGTCCTTGCCTTGTCAGATCTTTTGGGCAATGACCGATTCTTTCTCACACTATTCAGTGCAGGCGATTATACCGGAGATTTTGTTCGCAGTCTGAACATAAATATCTCCAGACTGCATCTCAATCGCAGGGCGAATGTGGGATATGGTATTTATCGGTACGGGGGACTGCGATATGATCTGACGGATCCGGATGCGCCGACAGAGTTTCCGCGTTTCTGGGAAGAGGTATGGGGAGGATTTGGTGCAGTAAGCTATCCGATCTCCATGTTTCGCCGGATTGAGGTCACCACTTCATTGAGTTGGGATCACAAGGAAGTACCTCAGCGGAGAATAGATCGTCAGGCACTGTTATTGAGTAACCAGATCAGTCTGATCCATGATAACGCGTTGTTTGGTGCGAATGGTCCCCAGGCTGGATGGAGAGGACGGCTGTCTGCGGCCTATACGACTGACGTGTTGTACTCCAACGTGAATTATATCACACTGGAGGCAGATGTTCGGCATTATTTTAGAATCGCACGGAATGTGACCTTTGCATCACGTATTCTGGGGAGGATGAATCACGGACGTGAGGCTCGTCTGTGGTTTATGGGAGGCAGTTGGGATTTACGGGGATATCCGCTCTTTGATGTACGTGGAAAAAAGGCCTGGTTTACGTCTCACGAGTTCCGTTTTCCACTGGTTGAAAATCCTTCGGCATACATTCCCCCCTTGGCCATTTTGGGCATTGTGAATCTTCGGGGAGCATTCTTTTTTGATGCTGCGCATACCTGGAATGATCGGTATCATCAGAGAATCCGTCAGATTTACGCTGGGCAGACCCTTGGCTCCACGGGTTTCGGGCTCCGGCTGAATCTTTTTGGAGGGCTTGTGCTGCGGTATGATTTGGGCTATCGTTTTCAGGATGCATTCAAGTCACGGGATTCCAATCTGTTCCGACAATTCTTTTTCGGGTTTGATTTTTAGGATCGTTCCATTATTTCCTCTGCTGTTCTGTATTGGCTGCAGTGGCCTGGCGGTGAATCTGAAGTCATCCATGGATACGCAAATTGAGCCGGCTCTGCCGCTGGAGATCGTGTGGACCTATAATGCCCGGGCGGGATTCGGCCCGGATGCTCCGCTGATTTTTGACAAGTCCGTTATGGTTGCGACCAGGCAGGGTACGGTTCATTTTATTGATATCCTGACAGGGAGGCGGGAAGGTAACAAACGGTTTGGGGATGCGGTGAATGGGAGACCTGCCGTAATAGAAAATACACTGATTGTGCCACTGGCACAGGGGCGCAGGGCACTGGTTGCCTATGATCTGGACCGTGCAGATATGCGCTGGCGCCTTCGCGGGGCCCCCATTCAGGTTGGTGTAATCCCTTTGGAAACCGGGGGGATTTATGTGAATACTGCCGGGCAGGTACAGCGTTTTGAGTTAGACGATGGAAGCATCGTCTGGAGCCATCAACTGAAAGGGCGTGTACATGCCACTCCCGTGACGTATGGTCAGTCTGTGATTGTTGCCGCGGATAATGGAAATATTCGGGCCATCTCAATGCGGGATGGGAGTCCGCAATGGTCGGTAGATGTGGGGGATCCCGTCTATGTTGCACCGGAGCTATACGGGAAAACCCTGTTGGTAGCAACAACGCGGGGAAGTCTGTTTGCCATGGATGCGCACAGGGGAGAAGTTCTCTGGGATACTGCACTGGCGGATGAGACCGTCCAGTTTTCTTCGCCTGCGGCCGATCATGAGTTGGTGGCAGTAGGTGCCTCCGATGGAATTTTACGGGTGTATGATCTTGATACGGGCAATATAAAGTGGAGTGCATCATGCCCGGATGCATTGGCTGCGAGGCCGCTGATCACCTCCGATGTTATCTACACGGGGAGTATGGGAAACTGGTTTTATGCGTTTGATCGAGATCATGGCGCTTTGCTCCAGCAGATTGAACTTCAGGGCCGGGTGAAAAGTGCAATTGCGCTGGCGACAGGGGGATTGATTATTTTAACAGAGCCGCGTTATGTGGTCAGGCTAGCATCTTTCAGTTCAGATGTTGAATGAGAGGCATCAACTTGTAGGGATATGTCTTGGGGTTCTCTCCATCTTTGCGCCGTCCATCAGTATGGCGCAATCCCAGATACTTGTCCAGATCAGGAGTAATGACATGGACGCAGCAGTCTACGCAGATTCATCGTATTTAGGACTCGTCCGCGGAAGCCCCTATTGGGTTGATCCTGCAACCAGAACCATTCGGCTCTCCACGCTTCGTCCTGCGGCCTGGAGTATTCCGCCGATTCAGGTACCCCTGAGGGCTGTACCGGGCGATAGCGTGCGCATCACATTAAACTTCCCGAATTATCACCGAATTGAGTCGTATCCTTTTGGGGCCGAAGCATGGTTGCAGGAAGGTACAGAGCGCAGGTTTCTGGGATTAACTCCCGTGGTATTTACATCTTCAGGACTCCGTGATCGGATATTTCATGTTGAGCTGGATGGATATGCTCCCGGTGCAGTAAAGGCGGAAACAGAGATATGGAATCACTATGAAATTTCACTGGAACCGCTTGCCGGGTTAAATGAGTTGTCTGGGATTAGTACAGCCATGAAGGAGCGAAGAAACTGGATTGACTGGGGTGCGGCAGCGGCGGCAGCGGTGGCGGGGGTCGTGGCCGTACATTATAAATTCCGCGCAGATCGGATCAATGACGAATATCTTATGACGGGAGATGCATCGCTTCGTCCGCGGGTCGCCGAACTGGATGACTATTCTGGAGTTGCATTGGGGGTAATGCAGGCGGGGCTTGTTACGCTGGCCGTTCGTTTTGCTATCAGGTAAAAAGCTTATCTTCCTAACTTTCACAAAACTATTCCGTAGAGTCGGTCATTATGGTATAAAACATGAATTGGTTTGACATCCTCATTATTGCGGTTATAGGGGGCGGCTTGCTGTACGGTTTCCGTCGGGGGCTCGTACGTCAGTTTTTCGGGTTACTCAGTTTCATTGCCTCTTTTATGCTGGGCTTCCTTTACATGGAAAATGTAGGCGGATGGTTTGAAACCCAGTTGGGAGTTTCTCCGGCATATTCTTCGCTCACCGGGTTTGGGGTGGTATTTCTGGGGGTTCATGTATGCGCAATGATCGCGTCCCGTTTTTTGAACCGAGTGGTCCAGCAGGTTGCAGTATTTGGCGGCTTGAACCGAATTTTCGGGGGAGCCCTGGGGCTGGTTACGACAAGTTTGGCCTTCAGTATGATCCTCTATGTCTTGGCGACTTTGGATCTGCCTCCGAATGAGCTCCGTAATTCCTCTGCACTCTACGAGGTTGTCTACCAATTCTTTCCACAAACATGGGAGATTGCCACCCAGAAATTCCCGGAACTTACCGAGTTGACGGAGCGCTTTCCCTCAATACTCTAATCAATTTGAGAATTAGAACTCATTCTGTACAGAATGAGTCTCTTTGGTGTTTCATCGCCCGTTACCCTGTTCTCGGCTTGTGCTCGGTTCTCAGCGGTCCTGCTAGGCCTGCCTGTTGCGGAATAGATTAACTTAACATGATTGATTTTGCTCAAAAACTGCCATTTTTGCGTCTGACTCTGTTCGGGATCCTTCCATCCCAAGTGAGCCGTTCATCGTGGTAGAGGTCTGGGGAAACCTGGGCCCCTATCGCGGTCTCCAGTCCAACGTTACGGATGCAAAGCGGATCTCCATCGAGGCCAGCCATCCTTGTCGGCCTTGATGCCGAACCCGCCCGGACTTGCTGCGATCACTCAACCGCGCAACGGGAACCTCAATTGCCCCGGACTGCGTTTCTTCATGACCGTGAAGAGTTTCTTTCCATTCGGGAGATTCCGGTCATGACATGCACGAACCAGAATGTCCACGCGCTGACTCCGCATACACCGTTCGATGATCCGAGCACTGTCGCCCTCCCGGTCAATCATCATGACCATGCGTGTGGAACGCCGAATCTCTTTGCATACTCCACGACATCATCGACCGCATCCAGCCAGCGCTGCCGATTCGGGTGTCCCTAGACAGAGAAACACTAAATAGCAGATTGAGCATTGAAACTATTTCTGATACAGCAAGAATAAGGGCCGGTTTCCTAGTGATTCGCTCATATAACACTGGCACAAACGAGTAGCTAAATTATTCCTTTGGGGGATTTTATGCGCCAAATTTGGTAGCGGGTATTTAGGTGTTGTTCTGTTTTATTTGGAAATTGCTGAGTTGTAGATGGAATGAGTTTTGAAACTGTGCTTTACCCATATTCGGAAAACGAGAGTTATTGAGCATGACTGATATCATGTGCGGCCATCATTGGCCGTCGCGTCCATTATCTTGTTTGTCCCATCTCCTTTGTCCATGTCTGGAGGTCTGTGCTGCATGACATTTGGACTGTTGTTATCTATCCTTTCCCTCACGATCCTTGATTTGCAAGGATCCGTAAATCATGGGCATTTCGAGTCTGCATCGTTGGAAGGAACTGAGTCAGTAACGGTAAGCGTCAGAGATATTGGTAGCCAAGTGTCTGTATTCGGGATTGATCAAGAGATTTCCAATGTGAACGGGGGGAAGGCCAGGATTATGATGAATCCGTCTCTCCGTGATGTTGCAGGCAGTCGTGAGTCTTTTGTAGTCACCAAGGGCATAAGGGACACAACGGACACAAACGTTAGGATACTAAAAAGGGGCGATATAGATCTTGATTTTACACTGGACCCACTCCAATACCTGATCCCTGAAGGTGCAGTAATGAGGCACTTCATGGGGCAGAGAAGAAGTTCGGAAAACTTCAACGTTCCCAAAAATGGGGGGCAGAGACATAATCATGGATTTCGGAATGATGATGTGAATGATCACGTCGAAGATACGAATGATTTGATCCGTATCAATAGAGTGGCAATAAATGATGGGATGAAAGGGGATGCATCAACTGCATCTGGTCGCCCGTCGTCGGATTGTACTGTTCGACAACATAAGCACGGGGATACAATCCTGGGCAGAAAACCGCAGGTGTGTTTAGAACTGAAGGCAGA
>JAJECE010000091.1 GCA_022822185.1 Rhodothermales bacterium
TACGATGTTCATGCTCCGCGGGATGATCGGGATCTGGTCATCGCCAATGAGATGCATCACACCGACACACGGACCGTGGGCGGGGAGCGCATCGTCCTGAAAGCGCTGCATCAGATCAAATTTTCCTCAATCCTGCGAACGGTGAGCTTCACCAGGAGGCAGATTTGCTGGGCCATTGCTTTGGTGGCCGGCCGGATGCTCTCTCCAGGCAGTGAACGACAAACCCATGAGTGGATGCGTGAACGCTCCAGTATTCTGGAACTGCTTCGCGGCAGACTTCCCTGTGAGCGGACGCTCTACCGCATCGCACGCAAACTCTACGAGAATCGGGAAGCGATCATGAACGCACTCTACCACCACACTCAGAAGGAGTTGGATTTTACCGAAACGATTGCCTTTTTTGATCTGACCAACGTCTACTACACGGGGCGTAAGAAAGGGAAGTTATTGCGCTATGGTCGAAGCAAGGAAAAGCGGAAGAACGGTCCGCTGGTCAGTATATCCATGACCATTGACGCTTCGGGATTCCCGCGCACGGCCGAGATTCTGCCTGGCAATGTCAGTGAGCCGAAGACCCTGCGCAATGCCATCCGAGACTTAAAATTGAATGGCGAACATCCCACGGTGATCATGGATGCCGGGATCACGACCCAGGAGAATGTCGCGTATTTGAAGGACAGGGGATTGAACTGGATCGGGGTGCAGCGGGCGAAAACCCCGCCGGTACCGACGCGAAAGCCAGATCAAATTTTCCAGACCAGCAGTCAGATGACAGTGCGTGGAAGCTTCCCAATGAGAATGGAGAGCGGCATGTGTATCTGCACAGCTAGGCCCGACAGGCGGTCGGCAATCAGATCATCACCAGGAAACGTGAAGAATTTGAAGCCGCAATTGCCTACGTGAATGCGGGGATTGCGATCCCTGGACGGCCCAATAACTACGGCGTGATTCTCAGGAAAGTCGGACGGCTCATCGAGGAGCATAAAAAGGTTGCGCATCAATATGAGATCCAGGTAGTCAAGAGCAGGAAGAATGAAAACCTTGCAGAAAAGATTGTCCTGACGCGTCGGTCCGCGTATGATGAATGTACCGAGGCGTTTAGCGGATATGTTCTACGGACGAGTCATACCGAATGGTCTTGTAAGGACATCGCACGCACCTATTGGAGGTTGGGAGAGATTGAACGGGCCTTCCGAACCATGAAATCGGACCTTGGACTCCGGCCTCTCTATCATAATACGGATGAACAGATTGAAGCCCATCTCTTCCTGTCGATTCTGGCCTTTCATGTGGTTCACTTCATTCGGACTAAATTAGGACGGAAACAGATCACCGAGAGTTGGGGAACGCTCAAGGTCCGACTCAATGAGCATACGCGTGTGACGACCGTTCTGCCGGAAAATGAGACGCATTGTCTACTGTTCCATCAAGACCGAGATCTCAAGCCATTCCAGCGGAAAATCTTCCAGATCATGGGTATATCTCTTGACAATCATACCCTGCGACGCAAGGTGAAACGGCCCAAAAAAGAGACCCCCGAAATGTAAGAACTACCGTACAAATAGCACCTTTCTGGAGACTCCCTGAAAATCGGGAACAAGGGGCCTCCGCGAAAAATCCCACTACAATGTCGAACTTGCGTTTGGAACAAATTGCCCTCAAAAGTATTCCCCGTTCTGTTGATAGTCGCCATTACACACCATGAGTGATTTCGTAGAGCCAAACCCGGACATGAAAGACCGGGGGAAAGCGAAGTACTTCCACGGACGGAAGGGAATACTGGGTAGGTTCCATGGCCGCCTGAAGTAGGCGGAGAAGGATCCTAGCGAAGGAACCACGTTTCTGATCCAGGCCGCGCCTGGCGCAGGCAAGACCGCGCTGCTCCACGAGTGCATGAAGCTGGCAGAGAATACAGTATGGGAGGCGGTGCGATTGAATACACGGGCACTCTGGGACACGGACACCATGTGTCATAGGCTAGCAGCCCGTGGATAAAGTATGATCACAGAATTAGACGGCACAACTGCGTGTCGTAGATAGTCAAATCATCTATTTTTTTGCCCTTTTTGACACTATAAAGGGAGAAAAATCTCTCTTCTATGGCTATTTTGAGCAGTCTAATCCACAAAAATCAATCCGAAAAGCGTTGCTCAGATTTTTCTGGACTTTATCCACGGGCTGCTAGGGGAAGTTGGGAGGTCATGTCACATTTCATACCCTGAGATGGGGATGGGGGGCCCACGGCTACGGCAAAATTTGCCGTTATGCACAATAGTGCGCCCCAAGGAAGGGTGCAGGCCGCGTTAACACACACGGTCGGATCTGTGCAGGACATCCAGGGAACCCCGTGTCCTTACCACGATGAACGGTTCGCTTGGGATGGAAGGATCCCGAGCAGAGTCAGATGCAAAAATCGCAGTTTTTGAGCAAAATTAATTATGTTAAGTTAATCTATTTTGCAACATGCAGAACTAGCCCCTGCCAAAATCATTGACCGCTATGCCCGCTGAATGATTATTGAAAATGTCATCAGTGATACGATTGACTTCTTTCACATGGATGCCTTGAGTGCAACTGTTCCCATGAAAATCCATGTGGATATACAACTTACCCTCATTGCCGGGCTGCTGTACCGCCTCCTCGGAATACGTGTCGGAGAACGAAAGGAACTCGCCGAAACACGAACCCTGTTCAGGGAATTGATCCCAAAACGAGACAAAATCCATCTCACAGAAAAAGAAATTATTGTCCAGTATCCTCGGCGAGTTCACAACCCACTGCTTATGAATGCCGAATACCACAACCCATCTTCGTCACCTGATCTGTTAATTTACAGATATTTAGGAAATTTTCACCCTCTGATCTCGCCTGGAGATACGTAATCGCATATTTTTTGTCAAAAACTCTATGTAGTGCTATAAGTGTTGGAACCAGATCCTCCCCTACGCGTACCATCCATCATTTCACAAACCCCTGCGCTACATCATGTTCATTCGTGCACGACCCTATACCA